>DASYJV010000370.1:0-3298 GCA_035996105.1 Candidatus Limnocylindrales bacterium
GCCGGCACCGGCCGACGGGGTGCGGCGCGCTCCCCAATCGGCCAGCAGCCGGAGCGCCGACGCCAGATCTCGGCCGTCGGCAGTGAGCGCATAGGACATCCGGGGCGGACGCTCCTGATACGGCGTGGCGACGACGATCCGTTCGCGCTCCAGCCGCCGCAGTCGGTCGCTGAGGATGTTCGGGGCGATGCCGGGGACCGCGACCCCCAGGTCATTGAACCGGCGCGGCCCGGCCAGCAAGGCCTCCACCAGGAGGAGGCTCCAACGGTCGCCGACGCGTTCCAGGGCGGCCTCGAGGGGCGACGGATCCGGCCGCTCGCTGGGCTTGGCAGTGGGCTCGGGCATGGGCGCGATGGTACGGGCGAGATCGGGGCTTGTCATCGTTGAAGGTCAGTAGTAGATTGCAAGTCACAAGTCTATGCCCCCTGAACCAGAAGCGAGATCACCATGAGCGCCATCACCGAACTCCAGGACGCCGTCGCCACGATCGCCGAGGGTGTCGGCCCATCGATCGTCGGGATCGGCCGCGGCACGCGCGGCTCCGGCGTGGTCATCGCGGCCGGCAAGGTCCTGACCAATGCCCACAATCTCCGCGGCGACGAGGTCACGGTGACCTTCGCGGACGGTCGAAGCCTGATCGGCACGGTCGCCGGCTGGGATGGTGACGGCGACCTCGCCGTGATCGACGTCGAGACCGCCGCCGCCAAGCCGGTCGAATGGGGCGCCGGTGACGGTCTCGCGGTCGGGACCGCGGTCTTCGGCGCCGGAGCCAGCCATGGCGGCGGGACCCGGGTCACCTTCGGCCTGGTGTCAGCGGTCGCTCGTGCGTTCCGCGGACCCGGCGGGCGCCCGATCGACGGAAGCGTCGAGCACACCGCTCCGCTCGCTCCCGGGTCGTCCGGCGGGGCGCTCCTCGACACGTCGGGTCGTCTTGTCGGGATCAACACCAACCGGATCGGCGAGGGCTTCTACCTGGCCCTGCCGGCCGATGCGGCGCTTCGAGAGCGTGTCGACGCACTCGGGCGGGGAGAATCGCCGGTCCGGCCCCGGCTCGGCGTCGCCGTGGCGCCGTCGCATGTCGCCCGGCGGATGCGCAGCTCGGTCGGGCTGCCGGAGCGTGACGGGATCCTCGTGCGCGGGGTCGAGGATGGCAGCCTGGCCGCAGCGGCCGGGATCCAGGCGGGCGATCTCATCGTCGAGGCCGGCGGCAAGCCGATCACCGAGGCGGACGACCTGCATGCTGCGCTGGCCACGCTGGAGGTTCCCTTCGACGTCAAGGTCGTCCGCGGCAATGACGAGCGGACGGTGCGGATCGGCGGCGAGACGGCCGCGACCGGCGAGGCCTGAGCGAGATGGTCGCGGCCGTCCCGTGGCTCGACGCGCTCACCTCGCCGCTCGGCGGCGACCCGGACGATGACGCCGCACTCGACGCGTACTCGGTCGCGGTCTCGACCGCGGCCGAGCGGCTCATCCCCTCGGTCGCCAGCCTGCGGGTGACGCGCCGCGTCGGTGGCTGGGCGGCGACCGGCGCCGGCTCGGCGGTCGCCATCGAACCGGTCGGCCACCTCGTCACGTCGGCCCACGTGGTCGCCGGCGCCGACCGGGGCGAGGCCGCGTTCGTGGACGGCGCCGAGCTGACGTTCGAGGTCGTCGGTCGCGATCCCCTCTCCGATCTCGCGGTCGTGCGGACCACCGGCGGCACGCCCCGGCCCGCGCCACTCGGCGACGCCGGCCGTTTGCGCGTCGGCCAGCTCGTGGTCGCGATCGGGAACCCGCTGGGCTTCGCGGGCACCGTGACGGCCGGCGTCGTCAGCGCCCTCGGCCGGTCATTGGCCACCCGCGACGGTCGAGCCAGCCGGCTCGTCGAGAACGTCATCCAGACCGATGCGGCGCTCAACCCGGGCAACTCGGGCGGTGCCTTGGCCGACTCGCGTGGCCGGGTCATCGGCATCAACACCGCGGTGGCGGGCGTCGGGCTGGGACTCGCCGTCCCGATCGATGGCGCGACCCGCGGCATCCTCGAGAGCCTCATCGTCCACGGCCGGGTCCGCCGCGCGTTCCTCGGCATCGTCGGGGGAACGCGTCCCCTGGCCCAGGCGGTCGCCGAGCGGATCGGTCGCTCGCGCGGTCTCGAGATCGTCCAGCTGCTTGAGCCCGGGCCGGGCGCCAACGCCGGTCTCCGCGTCGGCGACATCGTGGTCGAGCTCGACGGGATGCCGATCGAGGGCGTCGGCGACCTCCAGCGTCGGCTCATCGGCGACGTGATCGGCAGGTCGATGGAGCTGCGGATCGAACGCGGCAGCGAGTCTCGATCGGTCTCGATCCATCCGGTCGAGCTCGCTTCGTAGCGAGGTAGCCGGCGGGCCGACCGGCTAGCATCGGGCGGTGGAGCGCCTCATCGCCTGGTACCGGGTCGGATCGTCCCGGGGCGCCGTCGCGGCCCTCGTCGTCGCGAACGCCGTCCCACTCCTCGGGGTCGTATTCCTCGGCTGGAACGTCTGGACGATGCTGACGATCTACTGGCTCGAGAACGGCGTCGTCGGGTTCTTCAACGTCCTGAAGATGACGAAGGCTTCGGCGGCGGTGCCCGGCGGGATGGCCATGGAGGTCAACGGCCGGCCCGTCGTGAACGCCGGCGCCGCCAAGGCCGTCCTCATCCCCTTCTTCGTCGTCCATTACGGCCTGTTCTGGCTGGTCCACGGCGGCTTTGTGCTGACCCTCCCCCACTTCATGTCACTCGCCGGTGAGACCGCGCAGGCGGGTGGTGCGACCGGGATCACGTCGGATCCGCTGGCGTTCGTGATCGTCCTGGTCGGGCTGTTCATCAGCCACGGGATCTCGTACCGGTTGAACTACATCGGTGGGGGCGAGTACCTGCGAAAAAGCGTGGGCGGGCAGATGTTCGCGCCATACGGGCGGCTGGTGGTGCTGCACATCACGATCATCCTCGGGGCGATCGCCGTCGCGGTCACCGGCGCGCCGGCGGCCGCTGTGCTCATCCTCGTCGTACTCAAGACCGCGCTCGATCTCGCGCTCCACCTGGCGGAGCACCGCCCCGCGGACACCGCCTAGCGGTTCGATGGATCGTCGAGGACGGCCTGGGTCTGACGAGCTCGCCAGGCAGCCAGACGCTCGGCCAGAGCCGCGTCATGGAGGCCGATGATCGAGGCGGCGAGCAGCCCTGCGTTGGTGGCGTTCCCGATGCCGACCGTCGCCACGGGGATCCCGCGCGGCATCTGCACGATCGACAGCAGCGAATCCAGGCCACCGAGATGCTTGGACGGGATGGGGACGCCTA
>DASYJV010000371.1:0-3098 GCA_035996105.1 Candidatus Limnocylindrales bacterium
GACCGATCCCCGAGATCGTCCAGGGCTGGCCCGAATTCGCCAGCACGAGCAGGCTCGCGGCGACGGCCGCTGTCGCGTAGACGATGACCGAGGCCGTCACCACGTGCTCGAATCGGGGGTCGCCTGCCAGCCGGTGGTAGCGCCGCGCACCCCAGCGTGGGACCACCTCCCACCAGGCCTCCTGGTCGGGCCGGCCGGGGACGCTGTCGAGGTAGTCGCGAAGCGCGGATGTCAGTGGGAAGCCCGTCCCTGACCGGTCGAGGAGGTCATCGATCCGCTCCCGATCCTCAGGTTCGAGGGGCTCGCCGACCGTCTCTTCCAGCAGGTCGAGGGCATTCGCGAGGGCCTCCCGCTCGGTCAGTGGCCGGCGCCCCTCGATCGCGCGAGCGATGAGGAAGAGGCCGACGAAGACGACATAGATGATCGCCACCGCGGGACGGAAGAAGTAGTCGTTGTCGGCGGTGACGAATTTGCCGACCTCATCGATGAACGTGCCGAAGCCGAGGCCGGCGACCACAGCCGCGAAACGCTGGACAGGCCGATCGAGATAGGACAGGAGCAGGACCAGCGCCGCGAGCATCAGCGCGCCGCCCCACAGCATGTGGGCGATGTGGAGCTGGCCCCCGCCGATGCGCGGAAACCCGGTGATCGTCAGGAACCAGCGGATGCCGAGGAACGAGACGACCGCGGCGATGAGGAAGATCTCGAAGAACAGCGGTCCGTCGCTGTTGCGGAGCGGCCAGGAGACGCGTCGATGCACGACGCCAGCATAGGAGGGCGCTGGCGACGCAGGCGCCATCGGGCCGCGCCTACCAGACGTCGCCCGGGCGCCACTCACAGGTGATCGGGGCGGTCGGGTCGAGGCCGGGCGACGACGGCGTGGCGAGCACCAGGATGTAGCCCTCGTCGTCGGGTGTCCGCAGGACGCCGGTCGGCGTTCGGACATAGGCAGGACCTCGCCAGGTCGACCAGCCCAGCCGCTCGTAGAAATGGTGGCGGCCGGTACCGAGCGCGCCCAGCTCGAACGTCTCGCGGATGTGGGCGGTGGCATCGGTCATCACCTGCGACCCGTAGCCGCGACCCTGTCGATCGGGCGACGTGGCCACAGCCTCGACGTAGCCGGTCCGAAACGATCGGCCCGCGACCTCCAGGGTCCGCTCGACGACCGCGGCATGGCTGACGACGTCGCCGTCGATGTCGAGCAGGAAGTGGACGCCTCCGAGCGCATGCGTCCAGTCGTCCTCGCCGAACGCATCGTCCTCGCCCCGACCGAACGCGGCGACGAGCATGGCCCGGATGGCCGTGACCTCGGCCGGCGTCAGGTCATCTGTGGCGAGCCGTCGCAGGCGCGGCCGACCGATCGGTGTGGCCGCTTCGGGGTCCATCTCGCGATGGTCTCAGGTCGGCGGCGTTCCCGTCGCTGGCATCGGCGGCGCGATGACTCGCAGGGCACGTGGACGGACGGTGAGGACCAGCGGCGTCCGGCCGAGATCGAAGTCGTCGGCTCGGCACGGCAGCCCGCGGGTCTCGATCGAGACCTCGCGCGCCCGATAGGTCGCGACCTTCGGCGCATAGGCCCGACGACCGAACGCGATGGACCAGAAATGACGCAGCAGCTCGAGGCGCGAAAACTGCCGGTAGACCCGCACATCGAGCAGCCCGTCGTCGAGCCGGGCATCGGGTGCGACATCGAGGGCAAGACCGGTGTACGGCATGTTCGCGACGACCGCCGCGATCGCCCGGTGATCGAACACCTGGCCGTCCGCCCGGAGCCGGATCCGAACCCGGCGTGTCCGCCGGAGGACCCCGATCAGCTCGAGGACCGAGCGGTAGCGACCGGTATCGAGCGCGTGCGCCGCGCCCAGGATCTGCGCGCTCAGACCGATCGAGACCGCCTCGTAGAACCGCCGCCCGGCCGCCTCGCCGATGTCGATCGCACGCTCGTTGCCGGTCGCGAGGACGGCCGCAGCGCCTTCGAGGTCGCGCGGGATGCCGAGGCCGCGCGCCAGGTTCATCGCGCTGCCGAGGGGGAGGATCCCGAGGGGGATGTCCGTGCCGACCAGCTCGTCGGCGACGAGGTAGGCCGTGCCATCTCCGCCGGCCGCGACGATCGGCCGGCAGCCGGCCTCGATCGCCTCGCGGACCGCGGTGCGTGCCTCCGCTTCGGTCGCGGTCGGGACGATGTCATCGCCCAGCCGGTGCCGCAGGAGGACCTCGCGGAGTTCGGACGGATCGGTGCCGTTCGTCGGCAGACCAGCCTTCGAGCCCGCGTTCGTGTTCCAGATGACGCGCAGCCCGACGGGTGGCTCCTGCCGCCGCGTGCCCGGAGCCTTGGCGGTGGTCGTCACCGTCCCGTGCTCCGGCTCAGCCACCGACGGTAGAGCGTCGCCAGGGCGGCCACGTAGCTGAGCCCGAGAAGGTACGAGGCGAGCACATCGGTCAGCCAGTGATGCCCCTGGTAGATGCGGCTGGGGCCGACCACCGCGACTAAGGCGAGGGGCGTGGCGACGAGCAAGCGCCGCTGCCGCGCATCCTTCACCCGAGAGTCCAGAAGGTAGGCGAGGAACCCGTACGTGCCGACGTACGACAGGACGTGGCCGCTCGGAAAGCTCGTCCCGCCGAGCGGGGCAAGGACGACGTTGACCTGGCTCGCGATCGGGCGCGGCCGACGAGCGACGGTCTTGACGACGGTCGCCAGCAGCGCGCTGCCCCAGGCCGCGGCCTGGAAGGCGGCCTCGGTCCGTAACCCGGCCACCAGCCAGCCACCGATGATCCCGGCCGGGATGACCCGGGACTGGGGCGGGAAGCCCGGCCACGACACGAGCTCCATCGCGCGGTCGACCTGCGGACCATGCCAGCGCTGGAGCGCCCTGGTCGCCGCGAGATCGATCCGGCCCTTGCGGTCGATCTTGACCACGGCGAAGACCGCCCCGAACCCGACGAGCCCGGCGACGATGAACTTGGTGAGGTCTTCTCCCCGGGCGACGGCTTCGCCGCGAGGGACCGTCGCATCACGGACGGCCCCCTGTACGGCCTCGATCGCCGGGCCGGGTGCAGGCGGTGAAAGGACGGCGGACGCCGCCTTGGCAGGGGTCGCG
>DASYJV010000372.1:0-1958 GCA_035996105.1 Candidatus Limnocylindrales bacterium
TCGGAGCTGCTCGGGGTCGCGGCGGCGGGCTCGGTCGGACGCGTCTCCCGTTTCGGACGGGCATCCCGGGCGCCCCGCGCCTCGATGACCGACGCCGCCCAGACATCCCACGTGGGGACCTCGTCGCCATGCTCCGCGCCGTCGGATCCGCGCCGGACACCGGTCCGGACGGCCGCCATCGCCGCCTCGAGCTTGCTCCCGCCCGCCGGCGCAAGCCCGGGGTCGGAGCCGAAGACCTCGGCCAGCGTGGTCAGGCGGTCCTCGTCTCCCTTGACCAGTTCGGCCTCGAGCTCGACGAAGCGGTCGACGACGCGCGACCGCGAGACGACATCGACCTCGTCGAGGCTCAGTTCGACCCGTGTCTCGCCATCACGGACGATCCGTTTGCGGCGGAGCTGGCGGATCGTGACGAGTTCCACGAGGGGTGCGTCACCGGCCAGTTCGAGCACCAGCGAGCGGGCGTCGGACGGAGGCCACTCGAGCGGGGCAGCCGTCCGGTCGGCAGGGCCCTCGAGCTCCTCCCGGCGGACCGAGCCGCCGGCCCCCGCGGTGCGTTCGAGCGACTTGACGGAGACGACCGTCCCACGGCCGGACTGGCGGATGCGGACCGCGAAGCCGGCCTTCGTCAGCGCGCCATCGGCGGTGTCGACATAGCGATCCTCGAACTGGGCCGAGCGCGCGGCTGGAGCCCCGCCGAACGGACCGACCCGCTCCGCCGTCAGGTAGCGTTCGGCGGCCGCGAGATCCTGGACCCGGTATTTCAGCTCGACCTCGATCGGGCGCTCGGTGGTCTCCGTCACGCCCGCGGATCCAGCGAGCCGGCGCCGGTCCCCGGACGGAGCGGGGCAGGGGCGATGACGCTGCCGTGCGCCAGGGCGTCCTCCTTCATCCGCTCGAACGTGTCGACGGTCCCTTCGCGGCCCAGGAGCGTCTCGGTCCGCACCCACGTCGCGTCCGGCTGGAGCTGCCACGATCGACGGTCGTCGGCGAGCATCACCTCGATGATGCCGGCCAGCCGAGCCTGGGCATCGTGGTCCTCGACCGGCGTGACCGCCTCGACCCGACGGTCGAGGTTCCGGTCCATCAGGTCGGCGGAGCCGATGTACCACTCGCGCTCGCCGCCGTTCTCGAAGCCCCAGATCCGGGAATGCTCGAGGAACTCGCCGATGATCGAGCGGACCCGGATCCGGTCCGAGATCCCGGGGAGGCCCGGTTGCACGGAGCACGCGCCACGGATGATGAGCTCGACGTCGACCCCGGCGTCCGAAGCGCGATAGAGCGCCTCGATGACCGCAACGTCGACGATCGCGTTGAGCTTGAGCACGATCCGCGCCGGCCGGCCGCTCGCGGCATGCCCGATCTCGCGTGCGACGAGGTCGAGGAAGCGCGAGCGCAGGCTGTGGGGTGCGACCAGGAGGCGGCGGAACGTCCGCTGACGGGAGAGCCCGGTCAGGTTGTTGAACAGGTCCGTGACGTCCGCGCCGAGCTCCGGGCGACAGGTCAGCAGACCGAGGTCGACATACAGCCGCGCCGTCTTGGGGTTGTAGTTGCCGGTCCCGATGTGGACATAGCGGCGCAGCCCGGAGCCTTCGCGCCGGACGACGAGCGCGGTCTTCGAGTGCGTCTTGAGCCCGACCAGGCCGTAGACGACGTGCGCCCCGGCGCGCTCCAGCTTGCGCGCCCAGACGATGTTGGCCTCCTCGTCGAAGCGGGCCTTGATCTCGACCAGGACGACCACCTGCTTACCCCGTTCGGCCGCGCGGATGAGCGACTGGACGATGGGTGAATCGCCGGACGTCCGATAGAGCGTCTGCTTGATGGTCAGGACGTCGGGGTCGTCGGCGGCCTGGGTGATGAACCGTTCGACCGAGGCCGCGAACGATTCGTACGGGTGGTGGACCAGGATGTCGCCGGCCCGGATGGCGGCGAACACGTCGGCCGGCTCATCCTCGTCGGGT
>DASYJV010000373.1:0-7794 GCA_035996105.1 Candidatus Limnocylindrales bacterium
AAGTCCTTCGGCCCGCTCGAGGTCCTGCGCGGGATCGACCTCGTCCTGGCGGAGCATGAGGTCGTCTGTCTCATCGGCGCCTCAGGGTCGGGCAAGTCGACGCTGCTGCGCTGCGTGAACCTGCTCGAGCCGATCGACGCCGGCCGGATCTTCGTCGAAGGCGACGAGATCACCGCCGAGGGCGTCCACCTCGACCGGATCCGGCGACGGATCGGGATCGTCTTCCAGGCGTTCAACCTGTTCCCGCACATGAGCGTGCTCGAGAACGTGACGCTCGCGCCGCGCAAGGCCGGCAAGGTGCCGCGGGCGCAGGCCGAGGCCGAGGCGACCGAGCTGTTGACGCGTTTCGGGCTGGCCGACAAGCGCCACGACGTCCCCGACCGACTGTCCGGTGGCCAGCAACAGCGTGTCGCCATCGTCCGGGCGCTGGCGATGCGGCCCGACATCCTGCTGCTCGACGAGGTGACGAGCGCGCTCGATCCGGAGCTCGTCGCCGAGGTCCTCAACGTCATCCGCGAGCTCGCGGCGTCTGGGATGACGATGGTCATCGCCACCCACGAGATGGGCTTCGCCCGCGACATCGCCGATCGCGTCTGCTTCCTCGATGCGGGGACGATCATCGAGGAAGGACCGCCGAGCCGGATCCTCAGCGACCCACAGGAGCCTCGCACCCGCCAGTTCCTCCAGCGGATCATCGAGGCGGGGCGGCTCTAAACGACCGCGGGTCGCGGTTGACTTGACGGTCAGCGGCGGTCCGCCGGACCCCGGGCTGCATCGACGAAGACGCTGAACAGCCGCTCGAAGGCCGGCGGCGTCGATTCGGTCCGCTCCGGGTGGCACTGGACGCCGAAGATGAAGCGCCCGTCGGACGCCTCGAGCCCCTCGATCAGGTCGCCGGCCGGGCTGCTCGCCCAGGCGTTGGCGACGAGGCCGGGTGCAAGGTCGGACGGCCGGACGGCCTGGTGGTGGTACGTGTTGACCCGCAGGACGCCGCCGCCGGCGTTGGTCGGGAAGAGGATCCGGGCCAGGCGCGTCCCCGGCGCGACCCGGAGCGGATGGACCTTCGCCGGCCCGGCGCCCCAACGTGGCCCCTGGTGACCGTCGACGTGCTGGAGCAGGGTCCCGCCGGAAAAGGCGTTGATGGCCTGGAAGCCGCGGCATAGCCCGAGGACCGGAACGCCCCGTGCCTGGGCGACGGTCCAGGCTTCGTGCTCGAGGGCGTCCCGATCGGGCTCCATCGTGATCGACCCCCGGCTCGGCTGGCCGTAGCGCTCTGGGTGCAGGTCGGCGCCGCCGGTCAGGAGCAGGCCGTCCATCCCAGCGAACGCGGCGGCGCGGGTCGCCGCGTCGCTCGTGGCATCCAGGACGATCGGCTCGCCGCCATGGCGCGTGACGCTCGCGGCATACAGGGCGTCCTTGCGGGCGGCGATCTCCGGCTCGGATTGCCGAGCGGCGACGGCCACGGTGACGACGATCCGGGGCGGGACGGGCGTTTGCCGGCTCATCGCGTCACGATAGCGGCGGCGCCGGGATCGGGTGCGCCTCCGGGTTCAGACGCTTGACACCGGGGTGGGGGGCAGGGTCGGCAGATTCTCCGGATCGACTTCCTTGTGCGGGATCAGCAGCAGGACCCAGCCGACCTTGATGTAGTCCGGCCGGTATGAGCCCGACTCGGGGTCGAGCGTCGGATAGGTCGCCCGGTTCCAGTAGGCGATGCTCCTCGGGGAGGTCCCGAACCGCTTGGCGATCGAGCCCAGGGTGTCGCGCGCGACGACGGTGTAGGCGACGAACGACGGTTGCGGGGTCGGCGTCGGGCGCACGAAGGACGGGGTCGGGGTGGGTCCGGCCGGGGTCGGCACCGGCGTCGGCGTCGGGGCGACGGCGACCGGCGTTTGGCGGTTGGCTGGTTCGGGCAGGCACGCCATGACGACCACGGCGATGGCGAGGAGGCCCGCCCAGGGACCTCGGGTGCGCATCTCGATCATGGTGACGGCTCGGCGGTCCGACGGGTGACGGCGCTCAGGCCGGCGGAGGCGTCGCCGAGTCGACCGGGGTGGGTGCCTGGAGCGAGAGCTCGGCTGCGAGTGCGAGGCCTTCGGCAGCTGTGGCCACCCGGTTTCGACCGCCGCGTTTGGCGACGAAGCAGGCCCGGTCCGCGGCCAGCAGGATGTCGGTCGACGTCGCCCCGTCGGGCGGGAAGGTCGCGATGCCGACCGAGGCGGTGACCGCGCTGTCGGTGGCGGCGACCGCGAGTCGAGCCCGCTCGGCGACCTGCATGGCGCCCGCCTCGTCGGTGTGGGGGAGCAGGAAGGCGAACTCGTCACCGCCGTATCGGAACACCAGGTCGGAGTCGCGGCCAGCGCGGACGAGCCCTGCCGCGATGCGGCGCAGGAGCTCATCGCCCGCCTGGTGGCCGAGGTCGTTGTTGACGTTCCGGAAGTCGTCGAGGTCGAGCATGATCAGGCTGAACGGCGTCCCCTCGCGGATGCTCCGTTCGAGCCATTCCTGGAACGTGCCGTGATTGAGCAGACCGGTGAGGCCGTCGGTACGCGCCCGGATCTCGACGGCCTGGAAGACCTCGGCATTCTGCAGCGCGATCGAGACCTGCGCGGCGAACAGCTGGACGAGCTCGAATTCCTCGGGCGTGAAGATGTTCCCGATCCCGAGTCGCTCGATGGTCAGGACGCCGATAGCGCCACTCCGACCGCGCAGCGGCACGACGATGAGGCTGCCGTCCGTGGCGCCGACGTCGCCGTGGAAGTGGTTGACCCGGGGGTCGTGGCGCTCGTCGCTGATCGAGACCGGCTCATTGTGATCGACGACCCAGGTCGCGATCCCGGTCTCGCCGGGCACCCATGGCTCGAGATAGTGGGCGGCGTGGACGCCGCGCGCGGTGACCGGCGTGAGGAGCTGGGTGGTCGGATCGCAGACCTCGATGGCCACGTTGTCGCAGGCGATCAGCCGGCCGAGCCGGTCGGTGATGCTCTCGAGGACGGCCCGCGCATCGAGCGTGGTCAGGATCGATTCGGTGATCTGGAGGAGCTCGCGCTGGCCGCGCAACTGCTGCTCCAGGGCCAGCGTCTGCTCGCGCAGCCGCTCGGTGGTGTCGGCGTTCGCCATCGCCTGCGCGGCCAGGCTGGCGTAGATGACCAGCAGGCGCAGGTCGTCATCGGTGAAGCGGTTCAGCCCGAGCTTCGAGAGGACGAGGACGCCGAGGACCTGGTCGTCGAAGATCATCGGCGCCAGGAGCATCGATTCGTCGAGGTCGTCCTCCGTCCCCGGGATGGTGTGCGCGCGCGGATCGGCCGCGGCATCGCCGAGGTTCTGGGCCAGGCGGTTGGCGGCGACCCAGCCGGTGATCCCCTCGCCCATCCTGACGCGCAGCTGGTCGGGGGTCTCGTCGGTGTACTCGCCGACCTGGCCGAGCATCGCCACCGGGACGAGATCGCTCCCGACGAGCCGGTAGACCCGCGCGTTGTGGTAGTCGATCAGCTGGCGCAGCTCGGTGGCGATCGATCGCCCGATGTCGGCGACGCTCGACAGCCGGCTGAGACGCGCGCCGAGCTGCTGGATCGACTGGAGCTGCGCCGCCCAGGTGGCCATCCGGTCGAAATCCTGGGCGGCTCGGATCGCGACGCCGGCCTGGGTGGCGAGCGCACCGACCGTATCGAGCTCGTCCTCGGTCCAGTGGTGGGGCTGGTCGTGGTAGACGTTGAGCATGCCCAGGACCCGGCTGCCATCGAGCAGGGGCGCCGTGCACAGCGTGTCGAAGCCTTCCTGGATCACCGCCGCGCGGACGCCCTCGCCGCGTGGGTCATCCGCGTAGCCGACGGCGAAGAGCGGCCGTCGCGCGACCTTGGCGAGGGCGGGGAGCGAATGGGCCGGGAAGTGGCGAACGCTGCTGAGGAACGCCGGTGACAGCCCGCGACTCACCTCCGCGACGGCCTGCCCGTCGGGGCGCTCGAGGAAGACGCCCGCCCGATCGCCCTCGAACAGCACCATCGCATGATCGACCAGGCCGGACAGGATCCGGTCAAGGTCGAGCCGGCTGCCGATGTCGCTGGCGACGCGGCGAAGGGCCTCGGCTCGATGGAGCAGGTGGGCGACCTCGTCGGCACGCTTCGCCCCGCTGACGATGGCCCCGATCCCTTCCGCAACGACCCGGGCGATCTCGAGGTCCTGCGGGCCGAGGGCACCGCCGCTCTCTCCGACGACCAGGAGGACGCCCCATGGCGAGCCGGCGCCGGGGATCGCGACGGCGAGCTCCGGCCGGTCGTCGCTGAGGACGGGCAGGATGTGTCGCTCGCGGTCGCGGTCGAGGAGCATGCCCGGCATCGCGGCGCCGTCGGCGCGACCCATCCCGGCCGCGAGCTCGAAGGTCTTGCCGAGGATCCCGAATCGGCTCGGGAGATCGACCAGCCGAACGGGTGCGGCAAGGTCGGCCGCGGCGACGGCACGCGGTGTGAGGCGATCGCCGTGCGCCTCCCAGGCGGCCACCAGGTGATGGCCGTAGGCGTCGCGGAGCGCGCGGACACACGCCCCGAGCGCCTCGTCGGCGTCGTCGTAGCTGTTGATCAGGCGGGCGACGGCTGCCGCGACCGCGAGATCGAGATGGTGTCGCTCGACGTCGAGCGGATCGGTGGCGTTCGGATCGCCGCCGCGGCCGACCAGCGGGGCGGGCCTGGCCGGGGCCGAGGGGTCGAAGCGACGTCGACCTCCGCGGCTGGTAGCGGGAGGGTTGCCATCGCCTGCGGCGGTCTCGGCCGCCGCAAGGAACCGCTGGAGGTCACCGAGCCGGTAGCGCCGGTCCCCGCGCGGATTGATCCGGTAGTAGCGCAGCCGACCCGCGTCGCTCCAGGCCCGGATCGTGTTGGGATGTACGCCAAGCAGCCTGGCGGCCTTGGTGACCGACAGGGTCGCATCCGTGGGTCGAGGAGTGAGGGTGGTGGGCACGGCTCATTGAGGAAATGTGAAGTCGATCCCCGGAGCCTACCAATCTCACACTTCTTGCCAATAGTCCGAAGGTCCCGGGGCGCTCAGCCGGCTCGACCCCTCGTCAGGCGCACGTAGATGAGCGTGGCGAGGACGGAGCCCAGGCCGATCGCGATGACCGCGAGCAACGCGAACGCGGGGTCTCCGACGAGCCCCGGTCCCTGGCCGGAGCTGCGCGGGTCACCTCCCACCACTGGACTCGGAGACGCGGCCAGGGCGGCCGTGGCGCACGCCAGCCAGGCCAGGCCCACGACTACGCCGAAGGTGGCGCCGGCGACCGATGACCCGGTCCGCGGCAGTCTCACGAGCCGGCCCCGATCGCGGCCAGCACGACCGCGACGACGACGAGGGCGAGACCGCCCGCCAGGCACGCGACGGCGACGACGGTCCGGCGCGGCCGACCGTCAGCCAGGACGCGCATCGCCTCGTCGGTCTCGAGGGTGGTCAGCACGAGGGGCCGTCCAAGCCCGGCCGTGAGACGCGGCTGGCCATCGTCGCCCAGACCCGGGACCCCGAGCACGATGGCGTGCTCGATCGATGAGACCTGGTCGATCCGGAGCCGGACGACGGCATCGGGCGCCGTCCCCGGTGGGACGCGGTCGGCGACGTCCGCCGCCGTCCCGACGGATTCGCGCGGGATGACGACCAGGCCGGTGTCCAGGGCCGCGTCGTCGACGGCGATCGAGTCGAGTCCCTCTCGCACGTCGAAACGGACGCGCTCCCGGCGGTCCTCGAACGAGACCCAGCCCCGGTCCAGTCGCACCTGGAGGCGGGTGCGCCGGAAGACGAGTGGCCGATGCGCGTCGTCCTCGAATTCGTCCTCGGCATCGATCCGGCCACTGACCTTCACGTATCGGGGCCGCCCGTCGACGGCGAGCACCCGCGCCTCGGCCACGGTGACGGTCGGCGTCGTGGCAAGCAGTCGGCCGACGCGCAAGTTCGAACCGTACGTGCGAAGGACGAGGGCGCCGGCGATGAACGCGGCGATGCCCGCCACAAGCGGGAGGAGGGGAGACACGGCGGCGATGATACCCGCCGAATGGAAAGACCCGAAGAAACCTCCGCGACACGTGGGCCTTGAGGCGATCTCAGCCGTTAGTGACGCTCGGCCTCTCCGGGCTGAGGTGAACGCTACGGGCCGCGCCGAGGCCGGTCAATCGGTGCCGTCCACCGTTTCGCGACCGAATCCCGGAGTTTTCCACCGGCTGTCCACAGCCGGCCGTCGGTCACTGGCTCGAACGACCCGTCGCGGGATCGAGGGCCGTCACCTGGCCATCGAAGCTGCTGAGCACCAGCCGACCGCCGATGAGGTCGGCCGCGCTGACGACGTCCGAATGGGCGAGCCGCCAGGCGACCGTCCCGTCGGGCTCGATGGCGAACGTCTCGAGCTCGGATTGCACGATGACATGGGCCAATCGCGGCGAGCCGAGTAACGCGATGATCGGGGTGGCGGAGCGGTGCTCCCAGCGAGCCTCGCCCGATGGCACCTCCAGGCCGTAGGTGTGGAAGCCGTAGGCGACGGCGAGGAGCCCCGCCGAATCCCAGTGGAGCGCACGCGGCTCGTCGTGGATCAGCGAAGCGAAGCGCGCAGACCAGGAACCGCGCGGTCCCTCGAGTCGGAGCTCGGCGCGGCATAGCGGCTCCGGATCGGCCGCCGCCGTGGCGCTCAGGTCGATCAGCGCCCCTCCCGCCTCGGACAGGGCGAAGACCGCCGGGCCCGATCCGCTGCCACCCCACCGCCACCGGGCGCGCAGCCCGCCGGGGTAGGTGATCGTCGAGTTGCGCGGTTCGGCGGTCATCCGTGGCGCCGCGATGGTCAGCCGCGGGGGTGCGGCGCGGCGCCGGTCCGATCGGTCGCGGCAGCTGCCGGGTCGGCGGCACCTGCCGGGTCGGTGGCGGGCGACTCCCGCTCCTCGGTGATCGGCGCGACCACGGCGTTCGACAGGACGCTCAGGGTCGCTGGCGGGACCGGGAAGACCGCGGTCGCCAAGCCGGCGGCCGCCCAGACGACCGGATAGCGGCCGAGGTCGGGGTCCATGATCACCCGGATCGATCGGTCGTGCCCGATCGGCGGGATGCCACCGATCGAGAAGCCGGTCAGGTCGTGCGCCTCGCGGGCGGTCGCGCGGCGCACGTCCGCGGCCCCCGTGACCGCCGCCAGACGAGCGAGATCCACCCGATTGTGACCGGCGACGAGGCACAGGAGAGGTTCGGGGCCGTCGCCGCCGGGGACGACGAAGACGAGCGACTTGACGATCTGCCCGAGGTCGGCGCCGACGGCAGCGGCCGCTTCCGCGGCGGTGTGGGTCGACTCGTCGAAGGTGGTGACATCGAGCGTGACGCCCTTTCGGGCGGCGGCGTCGAGGACGCGCTGGATCGACGGATGGACAGCGGCGTCGGGCACGCGCCGGAGTCTAGCATCGGACCCGGGCGCCCGGCCCGCGCCCGGCGGCTCGGGTAGCATCGAACGATGGTCGCCCTGATCCTCGCCGACGGCGACGCACCCGCGCGCTCCGTCCTGGACGCCGCATGGCCCGGCTGGGACGAGTCGGTCGACCTCGTCATCGCCGCGGACGGCGGCGCTCGGCACGCATCGACGCTCGGTGTCGTGATCGACGTATGGGTCGGTGACGGCGATTCGATCGGTGAAGCCGCCCTGGCCTCGTTGGCGGCGGCCGGCGTCCCCATCGAGCGCTCGCGCCCTGACAAGGATGAGTCCGACACCGAGCTCGCGATGGCCGCGGCGCTCCGCCTCGGGGCCACCGGGATCGTGATCGTCGGCGCCCTCGGTGGGCCACGCAT
>DASYJV010000374.1:0-3089 GCA_035996105.1 Candidatus Limnocylindrales bacterium
TCCGCCGGCGCCGCAACGGGACGTTGTGCCGAGGAGCGCCGGATCGCCACGGAACGCTGCGAGCTCGCGACCCTCGCCCGGGCGCGCGCCGATGTCGCCGGTGACGCGGTACGGGCCGCCCAGCGTGCCTACGACCAGCACGAGGCAGCCGCGATCGCCGCGGGCAGGCGCGCGGATCCGCGCTCCGTGCACGACGCCAAGGACGCCGCACAGGCCGGGTTTCGGGCCGCTGTCACGGCGGCGACGACATCGGAGGCGCTCGAGGCGGCCGCGCGCGACTGGCTGACCGAGATCAACCGGATCAACATCGAAGGGCGAGACGCGACGATCCTGAAGACGCGCGAGCAGACGGCGGCCGCCGAGGTCGGTGCGTCACTGGAAGGGCTCGCGCTCGCCGCGGACGCGGCTCGGATCGCGGCGGAGAATGCCGACAACGTGTGCCTGGCGGCCCGGATCTCCGTCGCCGACTGCGACGAGCGGGCACGCACCGACCCGGAGAGCTTCCTGGTCGCGCCCTTCCCCACGCCGCAGTCGGGGATGCCCGGGCTCGAAGAGGACGAGACACTTCATCTGGCCCTTCAGTCGGGGATGGCTCCGCGCATCTTCCGGCTGCTGCGCGGCGATCGGCAGGCGATGACCAGCCTCGTCGCGGCGCTCGCCGGGGACGACATCGAGTCGCGTCGGCGCTGGCAGCTGCAGCTGGCGGCTCTCGTCGAGGCGATCGTCGCCGACGCCATCGATGCCGCCGCACTCGACTTTCCCGCCGAGCATGACCTGTGGGGCGCCTTCAGCAGGGAGCAGAGTCGCGACGTCGTGCGGGCGCTCTCGTCGCTCGGATACCGATTCGACGGGCTCGGCGGATGGACCGACGCGCGACACCCGTCCCAGCGCAACCTGTCGCTCGCGCTGGGCTATGCCGGTCTCGACCCCAAGCGCGTCCGGCACTGGCCGACCGAGGACGCCATCGCGGCGCTGTTCACCGACGTCACGGTCGCTGCCGACGAATACCTCGCGAGCGTCGCGGGGGACCTGACCCTTGCCGAGATGGTGACGATGCTCGGCCGACGCGCCGACGGGCTCGCCGACATCTGGAACGACTGGGGCCGGATCAGGCCGCTGCTGCTCGACGAGGGCTGAGCAGCCTCAGCCGGGTCCCTCGTCTTCGTCATCGTCGATGACGATCAGGCGCAGGCCCTCCGCTGCGGTGGCACCGATCGGGAGACCCTCCTCCGCGGCCCACGTGCGCATCCGCTCGGCAAGACCGTCGGGATCGTGGATCTGGGTCGCGTGGGCGCGCAGCGCCTGGAGCTTGCGCTCGAACGTCGTCGTGATGTCGACCCAGGCATCGGCCCGGTCGGACCAGAACAGGTAGATCCGTCGCACCTTGTGGGCGGCGAGCCCGGAGCGGGCCAGCCATGGGAAGGCCATCGGGTTGCGGGCGGCGGGGTAGACGGCATCGACGGCTGCGATCCCGGCCGCCCGGTGGTCCGTGTGGTTGATCCCGCCGTCCTTGTAGAAGAGCGTCTCGGGGTCGGTGGCGAGGACGGCGTCCGGCCGGAAGGTCCGGATCTCCCGGACCAGCTGCTCGCGCAGCGCGAGGTCATTGGCCAGCGCGCCGTCGGGCTGGTGGAGGAAGCTGACGCCGGCGTAGCCGACGATCGCCGCGGCGGCCTGTTGCTCTGCCTCGCGAACGGCGGCCAGCGCCAGCGGGTCGGCGTCCGGGTCCTCCCCACCCTGGTCGCCGCTGGTGCAGCACACCAGCCAGCCCACAGACCCGGCATCGATCCAGCGAGCCGCGGTGCCCGCGGGCCCGAACTCCGCGTCGTCGGGGTGGGCGGCGATGACCATGAACCGCGGCGGGCGCCAGGTGTGGGCCGCTCGCTCGCTCGATCCGACCGGCTCCGTCACCGGACCGGCGACGACGCGATCACGACGGCTTGACGGCCTGGAGCTCGTCGAGGGCGGCCAGGACCTGTTCGGCGTGGCCGGCGGCCTTGACCTTCGGCCAGACGCGCGCGATCCGACCATCGGGGTCGATCAGGAAGGTCGAGCGGATGATTCCCATGTAGGTCCTGCCGTAGTTCGTCTTCTCGCCCCACGCGCCGTAGGTGTCGGCTGTCGGATGGCCCTCGTCGGCGAGGAGCGTGAACGGCAGCTCGAACTTCTCGCGGAACGCCCGCTTGCTGGCTGCACCCTGCGGGCTCACCCCCCAGACGTCCGCGCCGCGCTCGTGGATCGTCTCGTTGCGATCTCGGAACTCGCAGGCTTCGACCGTGCAGCCAGGGGTGTCGTCCTCCGGGTAGAAGTAGAGGATCGTCCAGCGGCCGCGCTGGCTCGAGAGGCGATGGATCGTCCCGTTCTCGTCGGGCAGGGCGACCTCGGGAGCGCGATCCCCGACGGCTGGCATGCTCATCCTCAGAGCGTAGCAGGCGACTCCACGACGAGCAGCGAACCGCGCCGGACGGTCACCCTGGCGTCGAGCGCGGCCCGCACGTTGGACAGGCCCCGGGCGCGTCCGAAGGGGAGCGGCTCGTCGACGAGTGGGTAGGCCAGGCCGCTCGTGGTCACGCCTTCGACGCCGTCGCCGACGGGGAGCAGCGAGACGAGGCCGCCGACATGCCCCGGGAGCCGATGCTCGACTGGTCGCCCATCGGGCCCCGGCGCGCGGATGAGCGTGATCCGGGATCCCGCATCGACGACCGTCACCGGGCGCCCGGCCAGCTCCGGCATGGCGAGGAGACCGAGGTTGGCGAGGGCATGATCGATGCGTGGCCCACCGAGCGCGCCGACGATCACGATCCCGGTGGCCCCGAGGCGGAGCGCCGCGGCCATCGCGAGCTCGGTGTCCGACTCATCCTTGTCAGGGCGCGAGCGCTCGATGGGGACGCCGGCCGCCGCCAAAGAGGCCAGGGCGGCTTCACCGATCGAATCGCCGTCACCGACCCACACGTCGATCACGACACCGAGCGTCGATGCGTGTCGAGCGCCGCCGTCCGCGGCGATGACGAGGTCGACCGACTCGTCCCAGCCGGGCCATGCGGCGTCCAGGACGGAGCGGGCGGGTGCGTCGCCGTCGGCGAGGATCAGGG
>DASYJV010000375.1:0-12195 GCA_035996105.1 Candidatus Limnocylindrales bacterium
CGTGGTCGCCACCGTGGCGGTCGGGTTCGTGCTCGATATCGGCGGCGCACGGTCCCTGTTCTGGGTCTACCTGCCGTTCCTGTTCGCCACCGTGCTGGTCACGGCGACGATCCCGCGCCGCGGCACGACTCGATCGCTGAACCTCATGCGCGGCGCCTGGGAGTTCCTGTCTGGTTCGGGGATGGCCATCTTCCTGGTCGGATTCGTCATCGTCTGGGCCGCCCTCTCGGCGGTCAACGCGTTCTACTCGATCCAGATCATCGCCCTCGGCGGCAGCTCGGGGCTGGTCGGCATCGCGTGGGCCGTCGGTGCCGCCATCGAGGCGCCGTACATGTACGTCTTCCCGCGGGTCGCCGGGCGATTCGGCACGGAACGGCTGGTGGTCCTCGGCTCGGCCGCGTTCGCCCTGCGGGCCATCCTCGCCGCGGTCATCACCGATCCGATCGGCCTGGTCCTGATCGGCCCGCTGGAGGGGCTCGGGTTCGCGAGCGTCTTCGTCGGTGGCGTGACGGTCGTCGCGGCGAGGGCGCCGGCCGGGATGGGCGGGACGGCCCAGGGTCTGTTCGCGGCGAGCACGGGGCTCGCCACGATCCTGGGATCGGCGCTGGGTGGGGCCGTGGCGGGCGTCCTCGGCATCCCCGGACTGTTCATGGTGTGCGGCGCGGTCAGCCTGTTGGGTGCCGCGATCGTCGGCATCGCCCTGCTCGGCCCGCGGAACACGGCACGGATCGCCCGGCCGCGCTGAGTCGGGTCGGCTCAGTCGAAGCGCGCCTCCTCGGCTACCTCGAGCACCCGGTCGATGAACAGGTATTGCCACAGGAGCGCCTTGATCTCGGCGATCTTGCCCGCGTCGGCCGGATGGGTCTTGATCAGGAGATCGTGGATCTCGGAGGCGACCTTGTAGGTGTCCTCCGGGACGAGGGTCGCGAAGAGGTCTGCCGCCCGGATCGCGTCGAGGACCGCCTCGTCGGGCCGATAGCCGCCGGTCAGGACGAGCCCGATCGCGCCGTCTCCCTCGCCCGCGGCATCGTCCCGGGCGCCGAGGATCGCGCTGATGACATCGATGCGATCGCCCGGCACGATGACCAGGCTGCGGGGGCCGATGCGCTGGAGCATGTGCTCGGGTTCCATCGCCCCGATGGCGATCCCACCGATGACCTCGTCCAGCTCGGGTCCGACATGGATGATCTCGCCGGCCACCCCTTCGAGGACCATGGCCAGGGTGGGGTTCGACAGGATGGGCCGGTACGGCAGGACGCCGAGGAGCGGGATCCCGTGACGGGCGAGGCCATGCTCGAGCGTCCTCGCCAGCCCGGGCTTGGCGTCGAGATCGACCTTGTTGACGATGGCCCCCGCGACCTTGACCCCGTGGTGCCGGAAGAGCGCGGCGTTGAGCACGATCTCGTCGATCGGCCGGCCCACACCGCCCTCCGAGACGATGACCGCCGGCGCGCCGAGCATCGATGCCACGGTGGCGTTGGAGAGCCCGATGACCGCGCCGACACCGGCGTGACCGGTCCCCTCGATGAGCAGGATCTCCCGGTCAGCGGCGAAGGCCGCGTGCGCCGCGCGGATCCGCGCCGGCAGGTCCTCGACGACGTCGCCCTCGATATAGGCCTGGGTGAAGCCGCGCGGGATGTGGACCGGGCTCATCTGCTCCAGCGGTTCGCGCAGGCCGAAGACCTGTCGCATCAGGACGGCGTCCTCGTCGGCCGGGATGCCGTCCTCGATGATCGTCCGCTGACCGACCGGCTTGAGGAAGCTGGCCGACAGGCCGCGCCGCTGGAACCCGTCGAGGACGCCCAGGCTGACGGTCGTCTTGCCGCGGTTCTGGCCGGTCGCGGCGAGGTAGACGTGGCGCATCGCCCGTCCGCTGTCAGCTGCGGCTGGCGGTCTTGCGCTCGATGAGCTGGATGGCGTCGCGCAGCCGGGCCAGGGTCTCGGCTTCGACCGCATCCGACTCTAGGTACGGTCCGAGGCGCTCCATGATGTCCGCCACGAGGCTCAGAAAGACGCTCGCGTCGGCCACGAAGAACTGCGGCTCGTTGTTGTAGCGGACCAGCGTCAGCCTGCCCTGGAGGACCCGGCGGTCCTCGACGTGCGCGATCTGGGTCGCGAAGTTGTGGCCCTGGATGCCGTCCGGGTTGTTCAGGAAGTTGAGGGCGTTATCGATGGCCAGCCCGAAGCGGGCACGCCATGCGACCAGCCGCTCGTGGACCTCGGACGGGATGCGGACCTCGGCGACCTCGTCGAAGACCTCCGGCGCCACTGTCAGGAGACCGACCAGGGTCGTCCCGGCTCGTGGTCCGAGCATCACCTGCAGGCTGCGCTCGAGGGTGAACACCTCGGAATCGAAGCGCGGGCTGGTGATGACGTCGGTCAGCAGATCCTCGACGTTGTCCAGGACGCCGGGCTCGGCGACCGCGTTGGACAGGTGGAGGATCTCCTCCTTGAACAGGAACTTCTCTTCGTGATCGAGCATGACGGCGATGGTAGCACCGGGGTCGGACCGGACGGCCTTCGAGGGTCCCGGGCGCGACCTACGGGTAGAGGCCGCGCAGCTCCATCGCGTCGGCCACGCGCTTCACGGCGAGCAGGTAGGCGGCCGTTCGCATGTTGACCTGGTCGCGGCGGGCGACGTCGAGCGTCTCGCCGAATGCCTTGACCATGATCTCCTTGAGCTTGGCGTTGACGACGGTCTCGCTCCAGTGGTCACGGTTGAGGTCCTGCACCCACTCGAAGTAGCTGACCGTCACCCCGCCAGCGTTGCACAGGATGTCGGGGATGAGGAACTTCCCGTTCTTGAACAGGATCTCGTCGGCATCGGGGGTCGTCGGGCCGTTGGCCGCCTCGGCGATGAGCCGAGCCTGGATATTGCCGGCGTTGCGCGAGGTGATCTGGTTCTCGAGGGCCGCCGGGATGAGGATGTCGCAGGCGACCTCGAGGACCTGGGCGTTGCTGATGTCCTTCGCGCCCGGGAAGCCCTGGACGGTGCCGTGCTCGGCCTTCCAGCCGATGACCTTGTCGATGTCAAGACCCGCCGGGTTATGGATGCCGCCGGTCGAGTCCGAGACGGCCACGACCGTGGAACCCTCATCGCTGATGAGTCGGGCCGCGATCGAGCCGGCGTTCCCGAAGCCCTGGACCGCGACGCGCGAGTTGGTCAGGTCCATCCCCAGGTGGCGGGCCGCCTCGACGATGGTGTAGACGCAGCCGCGTGCGGTGGCCTCGTTTCGGCCCTCCGACCCACCCAGGCTGATCGGCTTGCCGGTGACGACGCCGGGGACCGTGTAGCCGGCATGCATGGAGTAGGTATCCATCATCCAGGCCATGATCTGGGAGTTGGTGTTGACGTCCGGGGCGGGGATGTCCTTCTCCGGCCCGACCAGGACCTCGATCTCGGTGAAGAAGCGTCGGGTCAGCCCCTCCAGCTCCTTCTGGCTGAGCTGCTTGGGATCGACGATCACGCCGCCCTTGCCGCCGCCGTACGGGATCCCGACGACCGCGCATTTCCAGGTCATCCACATCGCGAGGGCCTTGACCTCGTCGAGGGAGACGTCCTGGTGATAGCGGATCCCGCCCTTGGCCGGGCCGCGACCCAGGTTGTGCTGGACGCGATAGCCGGTGAAGACCTGGACGGATCCGTCGTCCATGTGGACCGGAAAGTGGCAGGTGAACTCGCGGCGCGGCTCGCGCAGGACGAGGCGCATGCCCTCGTCGAGTCCCAGCCGGTCCGCGGCAAGATCGAACTGTCGCTGGGCGACTTCCCATGCGTTGATCCGCGCAGCGACTTGCTCGGTGGTCATGGAATGGATGTCCTCAGGTGTCGGACGGTCATTGACCGCCGTCGGTCTGGGCCGTCTCCCGGACGACCCCACGGGGCGTGTCGCCGGTCAGAGTCGATGGGTGCGACCGGTCGATACGCGACTCATGTTCGAGCCGAGTATAGCCGTGGAGGTCCCGGTGTCGCCCGCTCGATGGTACCGGGCGGCAACACTGTCGCAACCTTGCCGCAACGTCGCGGGCGGTCGCTAGGCGCGATACAGGACGGCCGCGCCCACGCAGCCGGGTCCCAGGTGCGGCCCCACGGACGGCCCGACCAGCTCGATCGAGACGCTGGCGGGGTCGAGCCCGGGCACGCGTGCGATGACCTGATCCCGGAACCCGTCGACATCGGGGCTCAGCGTGTGCAGGATCGCCAGCCGCTCGACTGGTCGCTCGACGATCAGCTCGATCAGGCGTTCGCGTGCCTTCGTTCGGGTCCGTACCCGGTCGATCGTCTCGACCACGCCGTGCTCGACCTTGATGATCGGCTTGACCGACAACAGCGTGCCGATGGCCGCCTGGGCGCCGCTGATCCGGCCGCCCTTCTTCAGGTATTCGAGGGTGTCGAGCGCCACGTACAGCAGGATGTCCGGGGCGCGGGCCTCGAGCACGCGGGCGATCGCCTCCGCCGAGCTGCCACCATCCGCGAGCTCGACCGCCATGCGCGCCAGGATGCCTTCGGCCATCGATGCGCCGAACGAGTCGACGACGTGGATCTCGCGCTCGGGGAGCAGGTCACGCGCGATCTGCGCGCTCTTGATGGCCCCCGACAGCGCGCCCGCGACGTGGATCGACACGATGGCCTCGGCGCCGGCCGCGAACGCCGCCTCGTACGCGGCCTTGAACTCGCCGGGCGACGCCGCCGCAGTCTTGGGAAACGGCGCGTCTGGCGCGACCATCCGATCCCAGAACGCGGCCGTCGACATCTCGACGCCGGCCTTGTAGGTCTCGGACCCGAAGGTCACGAGCAGCGGCACCACGGAGATCCCCTTCGCCGCTGCCTCGACCGGATCGAGGTCGGACGCGGAATCGGTGAAGATCGCGACGCGACGCAAGGGCTCCTCCTGCAGCCGGGGGCCATGGATGGTGCGGGCATGATACGGGGCGGGTCAGCGCCCCGGCCGACCCGTTACGATTCGGCCGATGGAACGTTCGCTCAAGTTCGTCCTGTTCGGGACCTTCACGCTGCGCTTCAGCACCGGTCTGACCGGCGCGATGCTCGGCCTCTACCTGGCGAACCTGCCCGCCCATGGCGGTCCCGTCGTCGACGCCAAGGTGGTCGGGCTGTACGCGGCGATCTTTTACCTGACCGAGCTGGTCCTGTCCCCGATCTTCGGGATCATCTCGGATCGCCTAGGTCATCACCGGGTGATGCTCTACGGCCCGATCTTCGGTGGGATCGCCGTGGTCCTCACGGGCCTGACCACGAGCCTCCCTCTGCTCGGCGCCACCCGGATGCTCGAAGGCGCGTCCACGGCCGCGAGCGTCCCGTCGATCCTCGGGTTCATCGCGCTGGCCACGGCGGGCAACGAGGTCATCCGCGGCAAGGCCGCCGCCCGGTTCGAGGGCGCCACCCTGGCCGGGCTCGGGTTCGGGTTCATCGTCGCCCCGAAGCTGTTCGAGGCGATCGGCGCGACGGCGTTCTTCCTCAATGCGGCGATCTATGGGATCTCGTTCCTCATCTATCGCTGGGGCGTCAGGGACCCGGTCGGCGAGGTCGAGGCGGTCGCGTCGCCGCATGTCGGCGTCGATCGCTACCTGCAGCTCATCCGCTCGTCGCACGTCCTCCTGCTCGCCCCGACCTGGGTGGCGGTCAATGCCAGCATCGGGCTGTGGTTCAGCCAGTCGCTCTTCCAGTTCTCCAAGCCGAACCCGAAGTTCCCGGACCAGCGCCTGATGGCCGGCTTCGATGCCAACCAGATCACCCTCGCCGCGATCGTCATCGCCATCGTGTTCGGGGCGGGCCTGCTCTACTGGGGTAACCGGTTCAAGGCGATGCGCCGGACGACGATCATCGGGTACGGGATCGTGGGTGGCGGCGTCCTCGTGGCGGCCGGGCTGGTCGCCAACCACTCGGCCGACCTGCCCCTCCCCGTGCTGCTCGCCGCACTCGTCCTCGCCGGAGCCGGTTTGTTCGTCCTCGCCGGCGCGACGCCGGCAGCCCTGGGCCTCCTTGCCGACATCTCCGAGCGGTTCCCGGCCGATCGAGGGGCGATCATGGGGCTCTATTCGGTCTTCCTCGCGATCGGCCAGATCGGCGGCAGCCTGATCGGCGGGGTCGCCGCCGACTGGCTCGGGATCGACGGCATGTTCCTGTCGACCGCGGTCCTGCTGGCCGTGGCGCTCATCCCGCTGCGGCGGCTGCGCCAGCAGGAACACCAGCTCGATGACGCCAATGCCGGCGATGGCCGGAGCGGAACGGCCGGGATCTGACCGATCCGGACGGGGGCGTCGCCAAGCGTCCGGCGGTGCCGTCCGGGCAGGGCCCTATGCGATACTCCCGCCCGTGACCTCGAACGTCGCGCAGAGCTATCCCTACACGAGTGAGACCGAGGCCGAACGGGCCGCGGCGATCGCCGGCGTGCTCGCGAGCCACGAGGACCTGCCCGCAACGCTTGCCTCGGCGACGAGCCCGCTCGATCCCCATGACCGCTGGTGGGTCTGGAAATGCCCGACGATGGGCTGCCCGGGTCTGCTCCACGTGGCCGGCTACGCGGCCGAGAAGCACGCGCTGTACGTCGTCTGCGACGGGACGTGCGGGAAGACCTTCCTGCGCTGATCGACGGCGAGGTGCTGCGCGCGAGCCGGCGCCGACTGCTGGCCGATGCGATCGGGATCGCGGTCTCCGCCATCGGGTTCGGCTTCGTCTACGGGCTGGCGGCCCGTCAGGCCGGCTTCTCCCCGCTCGAGGCGATGGCGATGAGCACGATCGTGTTCGCGGGTGCCGCCCAGTTCGCCGCCGTCGGCTACGTGGCGAGCGGCCTGCCGTGGCCGGGCGTCATCCTGCTGACCGGGCTGCTCAACGCGCGGCATCTGCTCTACTCCGCCGCGCTCTCGCCGTGGCTCCGGGAGGTGCCCTTCTGGCGGCGCGCGGTGATGGCCCACCTGCTGACCGACGAGGCGTTCGCGCTCTCGATCAGCCACTTCCGCCGGCTCGGGCGGGTCGATGAGCGCGGCTACTGGGTCGGCGCGATCGCGTCGACCTTCATCCCGTGGAACGTGGCCAGCCTGGCCGGGTCCGTCCTCGGCGCGCAGATCGCGGAGCCGGCCAGGCTTGGCATCGACGTCATCTTCCCGGCCGCGATGGTCGGCCTCGCTGTGGGGCTCATCAGCGGCCGGCGCGAGCTCGTGGCGGCGATCGTGGGGGCCGCGGTCGCAGTGGGCGTCGCGCTTGTCTCGAGCACCGCGATCGGCATCGTGGCGGGCGGGATCATCGGGCCGCTGGTCGGTCTGCTCGTTCCGGCCTCGGTCGCGCGGGAAGCCGCACCGCTGGGGACGGCGGCGTCCGCGTCGCGCTATTCGATGCCCGGGACGCGCGAGGATCCCGGACCCGAGCCATGAGCACCAACCTCATCCTCCTCGCCGTCCTGATGTTCGCGGCGACCTATCCCTCGCGAGCGCTCGGGCTCCTGACGCCCGGTCTCGACCGGCTTCCGAAGGTCGCGCTCGACTACCTCCAGCTGGTCGGGCCGGCGGTCCTGACCGCGCTCGCGGCGGCCAGCGTCATGGTCAGCGTCGGCAAGGACGACGTGCCCTCGTTCCACGTCGGGATCGAGTGGGTCGGGGTGGTCGTCTGCGTGGTCCTCGTCGCGCGGCGCCGCAATCTCCTGCTCGGGCTCGTCGCCGCGGTCGCGATCGTGGCCATCGCTCGGGCGGCGGGGCTCGCCGCGATCCCGGTCTGACCAGGGCCACGGGGCGACTATCCGCGTCGCGCCTCGGCCTCGATCTCGACGAGCAGGCTCGGATCCATGAGGGCGCTGACCTCGACCATCGTGGCCGCCGGCCGGATCTCGCGGAAGACCGCGCCGTGGACCGCCGACACCGCCCCCGAATCTCCGATGTCGGTCAGGAACATCCGGGTGCGGACGACATCCGACAGCGCGAAGCCCGCCTCGGCGAGTGCCGTCTCGATGATCTCGAGGACCGCCCGGGCCTGGGCTGCCACATCGCCGGGGTGGCGCGAGTGCCCGTCCGGTCCGGCGTCGGTGGTGCCCGCCACCCAGCACGACTCGCCGACGACGATCGCCCGGCTGTAGCCTGCCGTTCCCTCCCAGGGTCCGCCCGACGAGATCCGCCGACGCGCGGTCACGCGCCGGCGTCGGCCGGTGCGTCGGGCTCCGGCCCGGCCGCGGATCGCCAGGCCAGGACCTCGGGGTCGGCCGCGATCGTCAGCAGCAGCCCGGCGAACAAGGTCGTCCTCGGCACGATCGAATCAACGTCTAGGTACTCCGCGGGCGAGTGGTCGTTGCCCCCGATCGGTCCCAGCCCGTCAAGGCTCGGGACGCCCATCCCGGCAGTCGAGTTCGCGTCGGAGGCGCCCCCGGTCGAGGTGTCGGCGACCTCGAACCCGAGCGCGGATGCCACCGCCTGCGCGTGCTCGACAAGCCGCCCGCTCCGCTCGAGCTTCTCCATCGGCCACCAGCGCGCCATCGGCGTGAACTCGACCGTGATGTCGGGGAGCTGGGTCGTCTCGGCGATGCGTCTGATCTCGGCCTCGGCTTCCTCGAGCGACTCCCGAGCCGTCGCGCGGACGTCGACCTCGAGCGAGCAACGCTCCGCGACCACGTTGGGCCGCGTCCCCCCGCCGATGACCCCGACGTTGACGGTGACCCCCGGCCAGCGACCGTTCAGCGTATGAAGCTCGCCCACGATCCGGGCGGCCTCCAGGATCGCGCTGCGGCCCTTTTCCGGCTCGACCCCGGCGTGCGCCGCGCGGCCATGGACGACGATGCGCAGATCGAGGATCCCCTTGCGCGCCGAGACGATGTCCCCGTTGGCTCGGGCGCACTCGAGGACGAGCGCCACATCCGAATCGCGCGCAGCCTCCCGGATATGAGGGGTCGAGGTCGGTGAGCCGATCTCCTCGTCGGGGTTGGCGATGAAGACGAGGCGCTCGAAGGGCAGCCCGCCGCGCTCGCCGACGATCGCCTTGAGCGCATAGAGCCCGGCGAGCAGCCCCGACTTCATGTCGGTCACGCCCGGTCCGTAGGCCACCCCGTCCTCCATCCGGTAGGGCCGTGCGGCGGCGGTGCCGGGATCGAACACCGTGTCCATGTGCCCGATGAGCAATGCGCGCGGGCCATCCGGACGCCCGGTGAACGTGGCGACGACCGTGTCGCCGTATCGGCCTCCCGGGTCGGGTCGCGACTCCACGGTCGCGCCGAGCTCGGCGAGGAAGGCGGCCACCCAGCGTCCGACCTCGTTGACGCCGTCGGGCGTGTAGCTCCCGCAATCGATGTTGACCAGACGCTCGAGATCCGCCAGGTAGGCCGGGAGGTCGGTGCCGATGGCGGTTCGCAGCGCGTCCAGCTCGGCGGCCGATGGCAGCGGCGGGGTCGCGGTCGAGGCGGTCATCGTCGGCAGTCTAGCGGCTGGCCCCTTGCTATCCTGCCCGGACCGTGCGACTGGTCGAGACTCGCCTGCTCGAGGGGCCCAACGTCTACCGGCTCGAGCCGGTGGTCAAGCTCGAGGTCGCCATCGGGCGGCGACGGACCTGGTATGGCCAGCGGGATCCTGGCCGACACGCGCTCGTCCACCTCGGCGCGGCTGTCCCGGCGGGTGAGTGGCCGGATGCGGTCGCGGCGACCATCGGCTGGATCCGGCGGCTGCGGGCCGACCACGGCGAGGGTCGTGGCGGTCTTGCGGTCCACCGCTCGTCCGACCCGGGGCACTGGATCGTCACCTTCCCGTGGGTCGGCGCCGAACGCGCGCTCATCCTGACCGAAGCTGCGCTCGCGCTGGCGGAGCGCGACGTCTCGCCATCGCGGACCGCCCGGCTCACCGGCCGCCAGGAGCGGCTGCTCGCGCGCTGGACCGAGCGCCTTGCGGCGGCCAGGGCGACGCCGCCGGAGTGGGTCCGGGACGCGGACCGGCGGGTGCCCGTCGTCTCGATCTCAGGGACCAATGGCAAGAGCACGGTGACGCGACTCATCAGCCACGTCCTGCTGCGGGCCGGCCGTCATGTCGGGACGACGACGTCCGACGGGGTCCTCGTCGACGAGCGCATGGTCGAGCCGGGCGACTGGACCGGACCCGGCGGCGCGCACAAGATCCTGGCCCGTCGTGACGTCGAGGTCGCGGTGCTGGAGACCGCCCGTGGCGGCATCGTCCTGCGCGGCGTCGGCTACGAATCGAATGACGCGAGCGTGCTGACCAATGTCTCGTCCGACCACCTCGACCTGCAGGGCATCCACACCCTCCCCGAGCTGGCCGAGGTGAAATCGACGATCGCCCGGATCACCAGGCCGGACGGCTGGGTCGTGCTCAACGCCGACGATCCGCTGGTGGCGGCCGTCGCCCGCCGGGTCAAGGCGAATGTCGCCCTGTTCACGCTCAAGGGTGACGCGTCCCCGGTCGTGCGTCGCCACCGGCGACGCGGCGGTCGGGCCTACCTGGTCCGCGACGGGATGATCGTCGAGGCCAACGGCGCGCAGGAATCTCGCATCGTGGAGGTCACCCGGGTCCCGATCACGATCGGCGGGCTCGCCCGGCACAACGTGGCCAACGTGCTCGCCGCGGCGGGTGGCGCCCGCGGGCTCGGTGCCACGCTGGCCCAGGTGCGGGACGGCCTGATCGGCTTCGCGCCCACCGCCGAATTCTCGCCGGGCCGCCTCAACCTCTTCCGGCTCGGCGCCAGGGTCGTGATCGTCGACTTCGCCCACAACGAGGCGGGGATCGGCGCCGTCCTCGATGTCGCGCAGGGGATCGCCGGCGGGGCTGCCGGCCGGACCGCGCCGATCACCGTGATCATCGGGACAGCGGGCGACCGGCCAGACGACACGCTTCGGGGCATCGGCCGGATCGCCGCGGAACGGGCGCAGCGGGTGGCCATCAAGCAGACCCTCCGATATCTCCGGGGTCGGACCGCGCCATCGGTCGTCGGCGAGCTCCTGGCAGGGGTCGTCGCCGGCGGGATGGCGGCGGACGATGTCCCGGTCTACGACACCGAGACTGACGCCCTCCAGGCCGAGCTCAACGGCGCCGCCGGCGCGAACGCCCACGGCGGACGATCGGACGCGGCTCGCGTCGTGGTGCTGATGTGCCACGAGGATCGCGATGGCGTGTTTGCCCTGCTCGCCCGGCTTGGGGCGCGACCGGTCGACGTCAGCACCGAGCTCACCGAACTCATCCCGCGGCTACAGGGGCGTCCGCGGCGCGGGTAGTTCCGGGGCGCGCTGCTGGGCCGGCCGTCAGCCCTCGGGCGCCGTGAGCTCGCCGGGGTCGGCGAACGCGGTCCCGCCGCGGCTCGTCCCCGCTGCCGACATCGCCTCGCGATAGACCCCGATCGCGTCGTCGACGCAGCACACGACCAGGTCGCCCGGGCTTGCCCGCCGAAGGGCGGTCCGCACAGCGGTCAACTCGTCGAGCACCTTCTCGGAGCGTGTGGTCCGGGCCGATCCCGAGGCCTTGGCCCGGCGGACGCCCTCGATCACGTTCGAGGCGGTCTCGCCCGGGGCGCGACCGCGAAGGTTCTTGTCCTCGCGCACGATGATCTCGTCGAACGACCCGGCCGCGATCGCCCCGTATTCGTGCTGGTCCTCGTTGCGCCGATCGCCCGGGATGCCGAGGACGCCGATGGCGCGGCCGGACCGCGTCCCCGTGTGAGCGGCCCCGAGCCGGCCCGATCGGGTCGGCGTTTCGACCATCATCCGGTCGACGAAATCGGCCAGCTGGCGCATCCCGTCGACGTTGTGGCAGTAGTCGATGACGACCCGCACGCCGCCGACATCGACGAGGTTGAGCCGCCCGGGCGCCTGGAAGAACGAGGTCGAGAAGGTCCGCAGACCCTGGCGGATGTCGTGCAGGTGCGCCCCGGCGGCCCACGCCGCTGCGGCGGCGGCCAGCGCGTTGGCGACGTTCATCCGTGCCCGACCGCCGAACGTCGCGGGGATCAGGTGCGTGTACAGGACCGGCATCGTCCTCGATCCCAGCCGGAGGACGATCAGCTCGCCCTCCGCGGAGGGCTCGAGGCGGAACGCGGCGCCGCCCCGGCTCGTGTGGCCGTCGACCCGGTCGTGACCATCCTCGCCCTTGGCGGTGGCCATGCTGAACAGCACGACCCGGCCGGCGCAATGCCGGCCCATCCGGTAGACGTGGCTGTCATCGGCGTTGAGGACCGCGGTCCCCGAGCGTGGCACCGCCTCCACCACG
>DASYJV010000376.1:0-3247 GCA_035996105.1 Candidatus Limnocylindrales bacterium
ATCCCCCATACGGCCGGCCGCCGGAGGCTGGCGACGATCGCATCCGGCCAGAAGTCCTTGAAGCCGGCAGGGCCGCAGACGACGAGGCGCTCTCCCGGGCCCCATGGGCGCAGTGCCCCAGCCTGAGCGCTCGGCAGGACCGCCGCCCGGCGGGTGCCGCCGATGGCGGTGGGGATGGCACGCAACGGGTCCCGGAGGTCGCCCAGGTACTCGAGGCCCTCTGGCATGAGGCTCGTTCGCCACGCGCTGATGGCTGCCGTGGCGCCGTCCCCGAGGATCGCGTACGGGTGGCCTTGGCGGGCCGCCAGCCGCTGGATGCCGAGCGCCGATGTCGGACTCCCGGTCGGCGCGGCGACATCGAGCCCACCCGACGTCCAGTGCGTCGCGGCATGCCCGCGGGCGACGACATGGACCTTCGCGCCGGAATCCGCGAGGGAGATCGCGGCCGTCATCCCCGCGATCCCGGCGCCGATGATGACGACGTCAGCGGTCGGCAACGTCGTCGCCCACGCGGTCCGCTTCGACCAGGCTCGCCAGCCCGAGGACTCCCAGGTAGAGGCCAGCCGTCAGCCAGAGCTCCTGGAGCTGCCGGCCCCACGCGATCGGGCGGGTCCCGTGATACCGCTCTGCGAGGAAGTCGATCAGGACGCGATCCGAGGCATCCGGTCCATCCGCGGCCGGCGGGGTCGCGCGCTCCGCGATGGCTGGCCGAACGGCGCGCTCCGCGACGAGGCCGGACGCCCGGAACGTGCAATAGCCGCCCTGGCATGGCCCCATCCCGAGGCGAGTGCCGCGCCGGACGTCGTCGAGGGTGCATGGCCAGCGCTCGTCGAGGAATCGCTCGATCGCCGAGCGCGTGAGCAGCTCGCACTCGCAGATCAGGTCGGCGTCGCCCCCGCCCGCCGCCTCGTGCTCCGCCAGCCGATGGCCCAGCCAGTACGTGTGTCCGTCGCCCTGGTCCGGGAGCACATCGTCGGCGGTCGTACAGGCGGCGGTCACGCCGAGCTTGGCGCAGACCGCGTCGGTCGCCTGCTCGGCCATCAGCCGATACGTCGTGAGCTTGCCGCCCACGATCGAGACGAAGTTGTCGACACCGTCCGGGCCGTGATCGAGGATGACGTGTGCCCTCGAGATCGCCCGGCCGTCGTCGTCCTCGGCCCGCTTCTCGGGCCGGTACAGCGGCCGGACGCCCGCATACGCACGAAGCAGGCGCATCCGAGACAGGTCCGGGAACAGCTTCGCGCCCTCGTCGAGCAGGAGCGCGACCTCGTCGCGCCCGATGCCGTAGACGTCAGGGTCCTCGACGGTCTGCTCGGTGGTCCCAAGGATCGCCACCGAGTGGACGGGCACCATGATGTCGCCGTCGCCTGGAACGTGACAGCGATTGATCACGGTGTCGGTCATCCGCTGGTTGAAGACCAGCATCGTGCCCTTGCCCGGTGACATCGCGAGCCGGACGCCGGCAAGTCGCGCGATCTGCCCGGCCCAGGCGCCAGCGGCCGAGACGACCATCCGGGGATGGACGGTCGACAGGCTGCCGCTTCGCTCATCGACCACGTCCGCCGAGACGATCGACGCACCGGTCCGGTGGATCGCGACAAGGCGGTGATAGGGCCAGATCGTCGCCCCGTGGGAACGGGCGTCGGTGATATTCGCGTCGATCAGGTGCCACGGTTCCATGGCCGCATCCGGCACCCGGAACGCCCGCCGGATCGCCGGGTTGAGCGCTGGCTCGCGGGCGAGCAATCGTCCCGTCGGGATGTCGTCGCAGGGCACGCCGGCGGCCGCACAGGCCTCCGGAAAGCGGTCGACGTAGTCGTCGGGGTCGTCCGGCGTCGCGACGAAGTAGCCGCCGGTGTCCTCGATGCAGGCCGGCGCGATGCGTCGCAGCACGCCGTTCTCGACGATGCACTCACGCGCCGCGGCGACGTCCTTCACGACATAGCGACCCCCGGAATGGAGGAGGCCGTGATAGCGACCGCTGGTGCCGGTACCGAGATCGCCCTTCTCGACGAGCAGGACGCTGAACCCACGTCGGGCGAGATCTCGGGCAAGACCGGTCCCCGTCGCTCCTCCGCCCACCACGAGGACGTCGACGGTCAGCGGTCCCGTCATCGCACGAGCACGGCGGCGTGAGGAGGCCTCACGCCGCCGGGTCCGAACCGTGTGAGGGTGGCTCGCCGCTCAGGCGAGCGCCGGCTCACGTTCCTCTGCCTCCACCCAATCGAACGTACGGGTGACGGCCTTCTTCCAGAACCGGTACTCCTTCTCGCGGGTCTTCTCGTCCAGCGCGGGCTGCCACTCCTTGTCCTTCGCCCAGTTGGCGCGCAGGTCCTCGACGGCATCCCAGAATCCCACGGCGAGACCGGCCGCGTATGCGGCACCAAGGGCCGTCGTCTCGGCGACCTTGGGTCGGATGACCGGGACGCCGAGGACGTCCGACTGGAACTGCATCAGCAGCTCGTTGAAGACCATGCCCCCGTCGACCTTCAGGGCCGTCAACGGGACGCCGGAATCGGCGTTCATCGCATCGAGCACCTCGCGGGTCTGCCAGGCCGTCGCCTCGAGCACGGCACGAGCGATATGGCCCTTGTTGACGTAACGGGTGAGCCCGGCGATGACACCGCGCGCGTCGCTCTTCCAGTACGGCGCGAACAGGCCGGAGAAGGCCGGCACGAAGTAGACGCCGCCGTTGTCGTCGACGGTCTTCGCCAGCTTCTCCACCTCTTCCGAGCTGGAGATCATCCCCAGGTTGTCGCGGAGCCACTGGACGAGGGCGCCCGTGATCGCGATCGAGCCCTCGAGGGCGTAGACCGTCGGCTCCTTGCCGATCTTGTATCCGACGGTCGTCAGGAGGCCCTGCTTGGAGGGCACGACCTTCGTGCCGGTGTTGAGGAGCATGAAGTTGCCCGTGCCGTACGTGTTCTTGGCCTCGCCTGGGGAGAAACAGGTCTGGCCAAAGAGGGCGGCCTGCTGGTCGCCAAGGATGCCCGCCACCGGGATCCCGTTGAGATCGCCGACGCCCTTGCCGTAGACCTCGCTCGAGGCCTTGATCGACGGCAGCATGCTCCGGGGGATGCCCATGAGACGGAGGATCTCATCGTCCCAGTCGAGGGTCTCGAGGTTCATCAACATCGTCCGACTGGCGTTCGTCGGGTCGGTGATGTGGACGCCACCGGCGACGCCGCCGGTCAGGTTCCAGACGCACCACGTGTCGATGTTGCCGAACAGGAGATGGCCGGCGTCT
>DASYJV010000377.1:0-5172 GCA_035996105.1 Candidatus Limnocylindrales bacterium
ATCTCCCTCGCGGATTCCGGCGCGAAGGTCCATGTCGTCGCCCGCGGGCATGCCGCGACGCACTGGACGTCGGGTGGGCTCGATGTCGCCGCGCCGACCGGGAGTCCCACGTCGGCGCTCGGCATCGAGCGGCTGGCGGCCCGCCAAGGCCACCCGTACGCCATCCTCGGAGACGGCGCCAGGGCAGCCATCAGCGCGTGGCGAACGAGCCTCATGCCAGAGGGCCTCGAGTACCTCGGCGACCTCGAGGACCCGTTGCGTGCCATCCCCACGGCCATCGGCGGCACCCGCCGGGCGGCGATCCTGCCGAGCGCTCAGGCTGGGGCACTGCGCCCATGGGGCAGGGGAGAGCGGCTCCTCGTCTGCGGCCCTGCCGGCTTCAAGGACTTCTGGCCGGATGCGATCGTCGCCAGCCTCCGGCGGCCGGCCGTATGGGGGATGGATCCGGGCGACGATGCCCGCCCCTCGACGATCGATGCCCTGGTCGTGGACCTGCCGGGTCTTGCCGGACGCCACAACCTCAGCGCACTAGACCTGGCCCGCTTGTTCGACGACGCGCGCTGGCGGGTCGATGCGCTCGAGCGGATCTCGCGGGCCATCGAGCGCAGTGGCGCAGCAGGCGCAGGCGGACGGATCGCGTTGCCCGCCGTGCTCGGTCTCGCCGACCATGCCGCGGCGTTCGACGACGCCGTTCGCATCCTTCCGCTCGCGCCGTTCGAGGTGCCGCTCGTCTCACCGAGCATCCCGGGGCTCCGCCTCTATACGGCGTTGCGTGCCGCCCTGCGTCGGCGTGGCGGTCGGATCGACATCGGCGAGCCCGTTGCCGCGATCACCGTCGACCGGCGGCGCGTGACGAGCGTCACTTTGGCCGCGGCCGTACGCGAGCGCGTGATCCGGGCTGACTCCCTCGTCCTCGCCACAGGTGGGATCGCCGGTGGGGGGCTGGTCGGTCGTGCCGACGGCCGTCTCGAGGAGGTCCTCCTCGACCTCCCGGTCGAAGGGCCGCCGGCGGGGGAGTGGCTGGCGGCCGATCCGTTCGATCCCGACGGTCATCCGATCGAGACGGCGGGGATCCGCACGGACAAGGATCTTCGCCCAGTGGCCCAGGATGGAGTGATCGTGCTGGAGAACGTCGTCGTGGTCGGGAGCCTCCTCGCCGGCCAGCGCTATCTCTCCGAGCGGTGCGGGGATGGCGTCGCCATCGCCAGCGGCCATCGCGCGGCGGCGACCATTGCCAACGCTGGCGCTCGGGGCGCGCCCCAGCCTGTCCAGCCCACGGCGGCTCGGCCGTGACCATCCAGGACGTCATCCGGGAGGCCAGCCTCACCGAGGTCGGGCTGTCGGCCGACGAGTGCCTGAAATGCAACGTGTGCAACACGGTCTGCCCCGTCGCCCGCGTCACGGACCTGTTCCCGGGACCGAAGTATGTCGGGCCCCAGGCGCAGCGGTTCCGCCTGGCGACGACACTGCCTCCGCAGTCGGGCTCGCTCCAGATCCTCGCCTCGGCCGATGCCACGGTCGACTACTGCTCCGGGTGCGGCTGGTGCACGATCGCGTGTCCGGCCGACGTGAAGGTCGCCGAGATCAACAACCGGGCGCGCGCCTCGATGAAGGCCGGCCATCGGCCAAGGTTTCGTGACTGGCTGCTTGGGCAGACCGACCTCGTCGGTCGGCTCGGCGTGGCCTTCTCGCCGCTCGCCAACTGGAGCCTGCGGAACCGCCCTATCCGCTGGCTGATCGAGCAGACCATCGGGATCCACCGGCGTGCACCCCTGCCTGCGTTCGCCCGCCGGACGCTGCGCTCACGGCTCGGCCGCAGCCATGCGGCCCTGATGGGCGGAGGGGGGTCGATCCCGGAGCCACCGCCCGATCGTGCCGTCGTCCTCTTCCACGGCTGCGCGGCCAACTACTACGAGCCCCACGTCGCGGAGGCCGCGATCGCCGTGCTCCGCCGGAATGGCTTCGAGACGATCGTCCCGGAGCAGGTCTGCTGCGGCCTGCCGAGGATCAGCAACGGGTTGTACGCCTCGGCTCGCGGCCGTGCCGAGAAGAATCTCGGGTCCCTCGCCGACTACGCCCGGCGTGGTTACCGGATCGTCGGGACCTCGACGTCCTGCACGCACACACTCAAGGCCGAGTATCGGGAGATGCTGGACCTCGACGACGATGACGCCCGGGCGGTCGCCGGCGCGACCTGGGACATCTGCGAGTTCCTTCTCGACCTGCACGAGCAGGGCCTCCTGGACGTCGGCTTTGGTCGGCTGGAAGCGACGTTGCCGTACCACGCGCCCTGTCAGCTGCGCGGTCACGGGATCGGGCTGCCCGCGCTTGATCTGTTCGCCCTCGTCCCCGGGCTCGACGCGGTCGATCTCGATCACGATTGCTGCGGCGTGGCCGGCACGTACGGTCTCAAGAAGGAGAAGTACGACATCGCCATGGCCGTCGGAGAACCACTCTTCCGCCGGCTGCGCGAGACGGACGCACCCCGCGTTGCCTGCGACTCGGAGACCTGCCGTTGGCAGATCGAGCAGGCGACATCGATGCCGGTCAAGCATCCGATCGAGTTCCTGGCCGAGGCCTATGCCGCCGGGCCACATGGCGCCTCACCGAGAGCAGCCCGCGACGACCCGGCTCGGCGTCCGTGACCGATCTGGTCGTCGGTCACGGGGCGGTCGGGCGGCTGATCGCCGGGACACTCGCGGCCGGCGGACGCGACGTGGCGATGGTCCGGCGCGCGAAACGCGATGGGCCGGCCGCCGCCGAGGTCACCGTGGTCGATGCGGCGGGCAACCGGCACGCCACCAGCGTGACCGAGATCGCCCGCCCGATCGATCTCCCGACCGCCCCCGAGCTCATCATCCTCGCCGTCAAGATGTTCGACCTGGCCGAGGCGACCGCGTCGTGCGCGGCCTGGCCGTCAGCGACTTGCTTGACGGTCTCGAACGGGGTCGGGGCCGAGGAGCTGGTCTCCGGCGTCCGGCCCGGGGCGGGCCTCATCGCCGGGTCCGTCACCACGTCGGTCGAGACCGCCGCGGACCGGACGGTGACGAGGCTGAACCGGGGCGGGATCGGGCTCGCGCCGGTCCAGGGCGATGTCGACAGCCTGATCGGAAGCCTGGTGACCGCCTTCTCGAGCGGCGGCCTTCGATGCGCCCGCTTTGACGACCCCGCGGCGATGAAGTGGTCGAAGCTCGTCGCGAACCTCGTGGGCAATGCGACCAGCGCGATCGTCGACCAGTCGCCGGCTGCGCTTTATTCGAACGCGGCTGTCTTCGCGATCGAGCGACGACAGCTCCTTGAGGCGCTCGCCGTGATCCGTCGCCTCGGGCTTGCGCCCGTCGCGCTGCCCGGCGCCGACGTCCGGCTTCTCGCCGCGGGAACGCGGCTTCCACCAGTCCTCGGTCGCCCGATCCTCCGAAAGGCCGTCGCCATGGGCCGAGGCGGCAAGGATCCGTCGCTTCGTATCCACGCGAGGTCCGGGTCAGGACCGTCGGAAGTCGACTGGCTCAACGGCGCCGTGGCCGATACCGCCGAACGGCTGGGCGGCGCAGCCCCCGTGAACCGCCAGCTGACGACTCTTGTTCACGAGGTCCTCGAGGATCCGTCACGCCGCGACTGGTTCAGCGGCCGCCCTGACAGGCTTGTCGCCGAGTTCGACGGCCGGACCTGATCGCCGGCTGATTCCCGGTGGCTATACTCCCGCCGATGGACGTCGGTCGGATCGCGCTCGCGGCTGTGGTCGTCGGCGGTGCATACCTGATCGGCGGGATCCCATGGGGCGTCGTGATCGCCCGCCTGACGGGCGGCCCGGATCCGCGAACGATCGGCAGTGGCCGGACCGGCGGGGCAAACGTCCTGCGAGCTCTTGGTCCACGCGCCGCGGCGCTCTCGGGCCTGCTCGACATGCTCAAGGGTGTCGTCGCGGTCTTGATCGCGATCGCCGTGGGTGGCGGCCTCACGCTCGAGGTCCTCGCCGCCCTCGCGGCGATCGTGGGCCATAGCCGATCGCCGTTCATCGGGTTCTCCGGCGGGCGGGGGATCGCGCCCGGCTTCGGGGGCTTGATCGTGATCAGTCCGCTGGCGGCGGTCGTGACCCTCCCGGTCTTCGCGGTCGTGCTCCTCGTCAGCGGCTACTCGTCGCTCGCGTCGTTGACCGCGACGGCCGTTGCAGCGCTGGCGATCATCGCCATCACAAACGCGTCCGACCAGTCCTCCCTGTACATCGTCTATGCGCTGGCATCTGGCGGGCTTATCTGGCTGTTCCACCTTGACAACATCCGCCGGCTCCTTTCGGGTTCGGAGCGTCGGATCACGTGGCGGCGTCCCTAGGAGCCCGAAGAGCGCCTCTTGCCACGGAACTGAGACGTATCCGCCACCCGTGACAGAGCAGGCGTCGTCGGCGGCAGTCGCACAGTCTCGGTGGACGACGAGCGGCTCGTCCTCGCATCCTCGAGGAGACCGGACCATGGATGGCCACGAAGGCGATTCGAACCCGCGCACGACCGCCCCGGAGACGACCGCGCCCGACCCTGAAGGCTCGACGCGTCCGGTGGAATGGGATCGACACCAGATGGAGACCGACGACGTCGGCGAAACCGCCGAGGGTGCCGAAGGTGCCGACCCGGATCAGGGCGCCGGCACCCTCGACCCGAAGTGGAACAAGGGCGAGGTGGCCGAGGAGCGACAGGACCATACGCGCGACCCCTTGCCTGCCCCGGCCGAGCCTGCCGGGGGACTCTCCGGGGGCGGTTCGAACCCGGGCGGTGGCGAGCAGTGGGCCGATCGCGACCGCGAGAAGTGATCCAGGGCCGATCCTTAGCCCTCGGGAGTCGGCCTGCCTTGCGGCACTGCCTGACTTGACTCGCGGCGGCCCTTGAACGAAGCAGGCCACGTCACCGACATGCGGGCGCCTCCAGCGGGCGATGCGCCCACCTGCCAGCGGCCACCCGTCGCTCGCACGATCGCATCGGCGATCGCCAGTCCGAGCCCGGCCCCACCGGGGCCTTCGACCGCACGATGGAACCGGTCGAAGACGCGTTCTCGTTCGACCTCCGGGATACCTGGGCCGGTGTCATCGACGGTCAGCCGGACACGGGGACCGTCACGTTCGACGCCGACGGTGACGACCCCACGATCGGGCGAGTACTTGCAGGCATTGTCGAGCAGGACACC
>DASYJV010000378.1:0-14108 GCA_035996105.1 Candidatus Limnocylindrales bacterium
GGTTCTCCGAGCAGGTGTCGACCGGGGTCGACGTCTACCAGATCCGGCAGCCGCTCGGCGTCGTGGCGGGTATCACCCCGTTCAACTTCCCGGCGATGGTGCCGATGTGGATGTTCGCGACCGCGATCGCGACCGGTAACACGTTCATCCTCAAGCCGTCCGAGAAGGACCCATCGGCGGCGAACTTCCTGGCCACCCTGCTGGCCGAGGCCGGTGTCCCGGCCGGCGTCTTCAACGTCGTCCACGGTGACAAGGTCGCCGTCGACGCCATCCTGGCCCACCCCGATATCGCGGCGGTCTCGTTCGTCGGTTCGACGCCGATCGCGCGCTATATCTACGAGACGGGAACGAAGGCGGGCAAGCGTGTACAGGCACTCGGCGGCGCCAAGAACCACATGATCGTGCTTCCCGACGCCGACATCGAGATGACCGCCGACGCGGCGGTCTCGGCCGGCTACGGCTCGGCCGGCGAGCGGTGCATGGCCGTCGCGACGATCGTCGCGGTGGGGGACGTGGCCGACCCGCTGGTCGAGGCGATCAAGAAGCGCCTGCCGGGGATCACCGTCGGGCCGGGCAGCGATCCGGCGTCCGAGATGGGGCCCCTGGTGACGAAGCAGCATCGCGACAAGGTGGCCTCGTACCTCGACAGCGGACCGTCCCAGGGCGCGACCGTCGTGACCGACGGGCGCGAGCACCCGCTGTATGCCGGCTCGGACGGGTTCTTCCTCGGCGTCTCGCTCATCGACAACGTGACGCCCGCGATGGACGCCTATCGGGATGAGATCTTCGGGCCGGTCCTGACCGTGATGCGGGTCAAGACCTACGAGGAGGCGGTGCGACTGGTCAACGACAACCCGTATGGCAACGGGACGGCGATCTTCACGCGCGATGGGGGAGCGGCGCGCCAGTTCCAGTTCGAGGTCAACGCCGGGATGGTCGGGATCAATGTCCCGATCCCGGTCCCCGTCGCGTACTACAGCTTCGGTGGCTGGAAGAACTCGCTCTTCGGCGACCTGCACATGTACGGGCCGGAAGGCGTCCAGTTCTACACGCGCGCCAAGATCGTGACCTCGCGCTGGCCGGACCCGGGCACGAGCAAGATCGACCTCGGCTTCCCCCGCACGCGCTAGGGCGCCGTTCCGACTCCCGGAACGTGACACACGGTTGCAAGCCCTGAACCGACGATGAGGCATCCACCGGTCATGGCCGGCGTCCCACGCTGTGGGTCGCTCAGCCCCCCAGGAGGCACTGACCATGACCCAATATCAGCAGACCACCACCCGCGAGACCGTCTCGGAGGACCCGGCGACGACGGCCTACACGGCGCCGGCTCCCGCGGTCAGCACCGTTCGCACGACCGATAGCACCTACGTGGCCCCGGGCCCAGGCGGCGCGACCTTCGCGTCCCGGCTCGTGAGCTTCGTGTTCGGGGTCCTGCAGGCGTTGCTGGTCCTTCGGATCATCCTGCTGCTCCTCGTCGCGAACGCGGGCAACGACGTCGTGAGCTTCGTGTTCAACGTCACCAAGCCCTTCGTCGAACCATTCATCGGCATGTTCTCGTTGAACCGGGTCGCGGCCGACCAGGGTTCCGTCCTCGATATCGCCGCGATCGTGGCGCTCATCGGGTGGACCCTCGTCGAGATGCTGATCCTGGCGGCCATCCGGATGTTCTCGCGACGGCCCGAAACCGTCTGAACCAACGCCGGCATCTGAACCGCTGACGCGGGTGCGCTCTACGGCGCACCCGCGTTCGCATGTCCGCGAGTGCGACTCGATCGCCGGGTCGGGCCCCTCGAGGGACCCGTGGGCCCGCGGCCGCCGTTCGACGTTCCGCGCTGAGTACACTCCGCGGATGCCTCGCCGGACCGCGCCGACCAGCTCGAGATGACCGTCTCCCGGTCGGAGACCGCCCTCGACCGATTGCGGTCGCAGCTGCGCATGTCGCTAGGTGTGGTTCGGGCGATCCTCCACAGCCCGGCGCTTCGACGGGTCGAGATCGCATTCCTCCTGTTCAGCGCCGTGGAGTACGGCACGTGGATCGCCATCCTGTTGTATGCGTACGCGGCGACCGGTCCTGCGAGTGTGGGCATCGTGGCGCTGGTCCAACTGCTCCCGGCCGCGGTCGTCGCTCCACTTGCCGCCAGCCTCGCCGACCGCTTCCCGCGCGACAGGATCCTCTTCGCCGGGTACGTGGTCCAGGCGGTGGCGTTCGGCGCGACCGCCCTGGCCATGGCGGCCGGAGCGCCGCCGGTCATTGTCTATGCCTGCGCCACCATGGCGACCTCGTCGCTGACCGTGACGCGACCGACCCAGGGGGCGCTGCTCCCATCGATCTCGCGGACCCCGGAGGAGCTCACGGCGGCCAACGGCCTGTCGGGGACGGTGGAGGGGATGGGCCTCCTGCTTGGCCCACTGGCCGCGGCGGCGATCCTGGCGTTCACATCGGAAGGCGCGGTCTTCGGTGCCGCCGCGATCGTAGCGCTCGTCGCCGCCGCCCTCGTGATGCGTCTCCCGCGCACGGCCCCGACACCGGCCCCACGGCCCGACGAAGGACCTGAGCCGGGTGACGCCGAAGGCTTGCTGGCGGGGATCCGGGCCGTGGCGCGGGCGGGCGATACGCGGTTGCTGGTCGGGATCCTCGCGCTCCGGATGCTGACCTCCGGAGCGATGGATGTCCTGTTCGTTCTGCTGGCCCTGGAGGCCTTTCACATCGGTGAATCCGGCGCGGGCCTCCTCAACGCAGCGCTCGGTCTGGGGACCATCATCGGTGGCGCGCTGACCTTTTCACTCGTCGGGAGACAGCGCCTGGCGCCATTCCTGGCGGCGGCCGCGGCAGTCTGGGGCGCCACGCTCGCCATCATCGGGACGTCGGCGCTGGTCTGGCTGGCCCTGCCGCTCATCGTCGTCGGCGGCGTCGGCGTGGCGGCGTGCGACATGATCGGCCGCACCATCCTCCAGCGCGTGACGCCTGACCGGATGCTCGCGCGGGTCCTTGGCACGCTCGAGGGCGTGGGTCTGGCGAGCCTGGCCGTCGGGGCGATCCTGGTCCCGGTCGTGGCGGCCGTGATCGGGGTGCAGGCGACGCTGATCGTCGTCGGGTTGCTGCTGCCCGTGGGGGTCGGTATCGGATGGCTGCGCCTCACCACGATGGATCGGACCACGCTGCTGCCGACGCGCGCGCTCCAGCTGTTGCGCGCCGTTCCGTTGTTCGCCCCGCTCTATCCGCCGCAGCTCGAGAACGTCGCGCGCCGGGCCCGCTGGATCACGATCGAGCCCGGTGCCGTCATCATCCGGCAAGGCGAGACCGGCGATGCCTACTACGTCCTCGAGTCGGGCGAGCTCGAGGTCAGCCAGGGCGGCAAGCTGCTGCGCACCACGATGGACTGGGGCTATGGGTTCGGCGAGATCGCGCTGCTGCGCGACGTGCCCCGGACCGCCACGGTCCGGGCGCTTGCACCGTCCGTCCTCCTGACCCTTGGGCGGGCGGACTTCCTCGAGGCGGTCACGGGCCATCCGCAGGCGCAGGCGACCGCCACGCGGATCGCGGCCGAGCGCGCCGCCTCCGGTCTCGGTTAGTCGGTCGCCGCGACCAGCGAGGCCAGTGTCGCGATCTCGGGCGGTCCGGTCCCGCAGCAGCCGCCGAGCCAGGTCGCCCCGAGCGCGGTCCACGAGGCGACGTCGGCTGGAACGAACCCGCCACCCGAATCCGTCACCCACCGCCTGGTCGTCGCGTCCCAGCGGTCGCCGGCATTCGGGTAGGCGATCAGGGGCCGGTCGGTCGCGTCGCGTGCCGCGGCAAGCAACGCCGGGAGATGACGCGGGGCGGTGCAGTTGACCCCGACCGCGACGATCCCCGGCTCGTTGCCAATGGCGACGGCGGCGGCGATCGGCTCGCCGGCCGCGGTGGACCGGCCGTCCCGGCACGAATAGCTGAGCCATGCCGTGGCGCCGAGCTCCCCGAGCAGCCGGACGAGCACCTCGGCCTCCCGGACGGTCGGGATGGTCTCGAACGCGAGCAGGTCGACCCCGGCCTCGAGGAGCGCCTCGATCCGTGGCCGATGGAAGGCGGCAAGGGCAGGCGGACCCGGCGCGTAGTCGCCCCGATACTCCGATCCGTCGGCAAGGAAGGCGCCATACGGCCCGACGGACCCGGCGATGCGCAGCGTCCGGTCGTCGGCGGTCTCGGCCCGATAGCGATCACGTGCCCGGGCGGCCACCTCGACGCTCAGCGCGATCAGCCGGAGCGCCGTTTCGCGGTCGATCCCGGTGGCGGCAAAGCCGGGCACCGAGGCCTGGTAGCTCGCGGTCGTGGCCACCTCGGCGCCGGCCCGGAAGTAATCGAGGTGGACGTCCTCGATGGCGGCCGGGTCGGTCAGCAGGAGGCGGGCCGACCAGAGCCGGTCGCTCAGGTCGAAACCGCGCGTCTCGAGCTCGGTCGCAAGACCTCCATCGAGGACGACGATCGCGCCCGCATCGGCCGAGCGCACCGTGTCAGGAGATCCGGGCGTAGTCGGCCGGCGCCCGCTTGATGAACCGGCCGGCGCCCTTGCGGCCGGTGAACGCACCGTCCCGGACGACCACGCTGCCTCGCGACATGACGACCTCGGAGGTTCCCTGGACTACGCGGCCCTCGTAGCAGGAGTAATCCACGTCCATGTGGTGGGTCCGCGCCGAGATCGTCCGTTTGCGCGCGGGGTCGTAGATCACCAGGTCGGCGTCGGACCCGACCGCGATGGCGCCCTTTCGGGGGAACATCCCGAACAGCTTGGCCGGCGCCGTCGAGATGATCTCGACCCAGCGCTCCTTGGAGATTCGGCCGGTCACGACGCCGCCGTCGTGGAGCAGGTCCACCCGGTCCTCGATACCCGGCAGGCCGTTTGGGATCTTGCGGAAGTCGTCCCGACCGAGCTCCTTCTGGCCGTGGAAGTCGAACGGGCAGTGGTCGGTCGCGACCAGCTGCAGGTCGTCCTTCACGAGCCCCGTCCACAGCTCGTCCCAGTGGTCCCTCGTGCGGAGCGGTGGCGAGCAGACGAACTTCGCACCCTCGAAGCCGCCGCCCAGATCGTCGAGCGAGAGGAAGAGGTATTGCGGGCACGTCTCGGCGAAGACCCGGCTGCCACGGTCGCGGGCCCCACGTACCGCATCGAGGGCATCGCGCGCCGAGAGATGGACGATGTAGACGGGCGCACCCGCGGCCTCGGCCAAGCGGATGACCCGGTTCGTCGCCTCGCCCTCGAAGATGGGCTTGCGGGCGAGTCCGTGCCCGATCGGATCGGAGGTCCCGGCCTCGACGGTCTGAGCCGCCACGACATCGATCGCCATCCCGTTCTCGGCGTGCATCATGATCAGCCCACCGTTCTTCACGGTCTGCTGCATCGCCCGGAAGATCGCCCCGTCGTCGCTGTAGAAGACGCCCGGGTACGCGGTGAACAGCTTGAAGTCCGGGATCCCCTCGTCGACGAGCCCGTCCATCTCGGCCAGGGTCGCGTCGTTGACGTCGCTCATGATCATGTGGAAGCCGTAGTCGGTGACCGCGTTGCCCTCCGCCTTGGCGTGCCAGGCATCCAGACCGTCCCGCAGCGACTGGCCCTTGCCCTGGACCGCGAAGTCGACGATCGAGGTGGTGCCGCCGAACGCCGCCGCGCGCGTCCCGGTCTCGAAGGTGTCCTTGGCGAAGGTCCCGCCGAACGGCAGCTCCATGTGCGTGTGAACGTCGATCCCGCCCGGGATGACATAGCGGCCAGCCGCGTCGATGGTCTCGTCCGCGCTGACCCCGGCACCCGGCAGGTCGCGCCCAAGCTGGGCGATGGTCTCGCCGTCGATCAGGACGTCGGCGGCGTAGCTGCCCTCGGCGGACACGATCGTCCCGTTGGTGATGAGCGTGCGCATCGGTCCCTCCTCGCGCGGTCGGCGGTCACGTCAGGAGGGCCATCGTAGGCGATGACGGGAGGCCTTGGCAGGACCCGGGTCGGTGCGTCTGGTTGCCGCGGCCGCGCCGGCCGCGAGGATCAGCTCAGGCCGATCGCACCGGCCAGGGGGGCGAGCGTCCGCAGCCACAGGGCGGCGGTCAGGCCACAGGCCGTCAGGGCGATCGCAAGGGCGATGCCGCTCTCGATCCTGACCCGGCGCTGGATCTGTCGGGCGCCGACTCCGTCATCCCAGAACGGATCGCGAGCACGTTGTCGTCGAATCACGGAGTGCCTCCTGGGCTGGTTTCGCGGCCCCCCGACCGACTCAGGCGCCACAGCGCCCGCCTCGCCGTCATCATCCTCGAGCCGCGCGCTGGTGCCCAGCCGGACCATCTGGCTAGGCCGACTCGGCCCCGCGCATCGCCGGGATGACGTCGCGCCCGTCCAGCTCGAGCTGCGATTCCTCGTCGCCGTTCATGAGATAGAGATTGAACTGGTCGACGCCCGCGGCGGCGAGCTCGCGGAGCTTGGCGACATGCTCGTCGGCCGAGCCGAGGATGCAGAACCGATCGGTCACCTCGTCGCCGACGAATGCCGCGTTCGACGAGCCGACCTCCGCGTGGTGGAGGTAGTCATACCCGACTCGATCGCGGACGTAGCCGGTCAGGCTCGTCGGCAGCTGCTCGCGCGGGTACTTGTTGACGAGATCCACGACGTGATTGGAGACGAGCGCCGGGAACCAGCGGGTCCGCTCGCGCCCGAGCTCGCGAGGACCGACGTATGCCGCCGCCGCCGCCTGGACCTTGACCGATGACGGCGCCCGGCCGGCTGCCGTCTCGGCATCGCGGACCTGGCCGACGAGCCAGCGGATGAGATCCGGGTCGGCAAGCTGGAGGATCAGCCCGTCGGCGACCCGGCCGATCATCTTGAGGGCCATCGGACCGTAGCCCGCCACCCAGACCGGGAGGGTCCAGTCGCCGGTCCATGGCAGCCGCAGCTCGGTGCCCTCGAACTCGATCGTCCGACCTTCGACCAGGGCCTTGATGGCGACGATCGCCTCCTCCAGGGTGGCCAGCGTGGTCGGCGCCTTGCCAAGGACGCGGACCGCCGAGTCGCCACGCCCGATGCCGAGGTCCATCCGGCCGTTCGACAGCTCATCGAGGACGGCCAGCGTGGACGCCGTGACCGAGGGCTCGCGCGAGGCCGGATTGGTCACGCAGGTCCCGAGCCGGAGCCGCGTCGTGGACTGCGCCATGAGCGTGAGGAGCGGGTACGGATCGCGCCAGATGACGTGGCTGTCGAAGATCCAGCCGTAGTCGAAGCCCGCCGCCTCAGCCTGGCGGGTCAGCGCGACGGTGCGCTCGATCGCGTGGTCGGGCTTGAGCGTGAAGCCGAACTGCATGGGTCGGATCTGCCTCCCGTTCCGTGACGGGCCGGAGCGTAGCATCCGACGCCGTGGCCGGGATCGCGGGTGTCGGCGGGGCGTCAGGCGGCGCTGACGGCCGGGGGCTTCACTGCCGCCGGCGACGATCCGGGGGTCGGCAGCTGCAGGTCCATCGTGGCGATCGTCTCGGGTGCGACCGGCCGGCCAAGGAGGAAGCCCTGGCCGTATCGGCAGCCGAGATCCCGAAGGGCTCGCCACTGCTCGACCGTCTCGATGCCCTCGCCGGTGGCACCGATCCCCAGCGCGCCGGCGAACGAGACGGCCGCCGATACGATCGCGGTCTCCTCGCGCTGCTCGCCCAGCGCGGCGACGAACGATCGATCGATCTTCAGCCCATCGATCGGCAGTCGACGGAAGGAACCGAGCGAGGAGTAGCCGGTCCCGAAGTCGTCGATGGAGACCCGCACTCCGAAGTCGCGCAGCGCACCCAGGCGTGCGATGGCGCCGGCGTCCTCGAGCTCGATCCCCTCGGTGATCTCGATCCGCAGGGCGTCGGCCGGGAGTTCCGCGATGCGCAGGATCTCGATGACCTCGTCGACGAGCTCGGGCCGCAGCAGCTCCCGAGGCGACATGTTGACCGACATCCCGACGTCGGCGAAGTCCGCGCGGTCGCGGCGCCATTCGGTCAGCTGGCGGCACGCGGTGGTCAGGACGAAGCGGCCGATGGGGACGATGAGCCCCGTCTGCTCGGCGATCGGGATGAAGTCGTTCGGCCCGACCAGGCCGCGATGGGGATGCTGCCATCGGACGAGCGCTTCGAGCTCGGTCATGATCCCGGTCGCGAGCTCCACGATCGGCTGGTAGTGGACGACCAGCTCGCCATCCTTGATCGCGCGTCGCAGCTCGGTCTCCAGCTCGAGTCGCTGCCAAGCCTTGCGATCCATGCTCGGATCGAAGGTCGCGTGACGTCCCTTGCCGGCCCCCTTCGCCTCGTAGAGCGCCGTATCGGCGCTGCGCAACAGGTCGTCCGGGTCGTCGGTCGCCATATCGCCGAGCACGATGCCGATGCTCGCGCCGATCACCACGTCATGGCCTTCGAGATGGAAGGGCGGGGCGAGAGCCGCCAGGATCCGGTCGGCGATGAGCCGTGCCTCGCTGGCGTCCTCGAGATTTTCGAGGAGGATGGTGAACTCGTCGCCACCGAGCCGGGCGGCCGTGTCACCGGGTCGGAGCGCGCTCGCGATGCGCGTCCCGACGGCGACCAGCAGCGCGTCGCCGATCCGGTGGCCGAGCGTGTCATTGATCAGCTTGAAGTCGTCCAGGTCGATGAACAGGACGCCGGTCCGGCTCCCGAGGGGGCTGGCGACGGGCCGGTGCGCTCGATGGAGCGCGTGATCCAGGCGATCCCGGAAGAGCGCGCGATTGGGCATCCCCGTCAGCGAATCATGGAGGGCCTGATGGGCCAGCTCCTCCTCGAGGCGCTTCAGGTCGGAGATGTCGCGGCCGATGACCGATGCGCCGCCGCTCGCACCGGCTCCGCCCGGCAACGGGGAGTACGTCAGCGACAGGTCGACCCGTCCGCCGCTCGCGTCGATCAGGTCCAGCTCGTAGTGTTCGACCGGCTCGCCGCGCGCCACGGTGGCCAGGTGCCGGGTGACCTCCTCGCGCCGATCCGACCCGACCAGGTCGGCCAGCGGGCGGCCGGCCGCAAGACCGGCGGTCATCCCGAAGGTACGCTCGGCGGCGTTGTTCCAGGTCGCGACACGTCCTTCCGAATCGACCGACAGGATCGCGTCCTCGGCCGACTGGACGATCGACGCCAGCTCCGAGCTCGTGTGCATCGCGACGGCCAGTCGCCGGTTCGCCCGGGAGAGCCGGCGAGCGTAGGCGCCGGTCAGCAGCACGATGAGCACCGCCAGCGGGCCGATCGTGACCAGCAGATCGAGCTGGCCGGTGCGGACCGCCGTGAACAGCTCGGCCTCAGGGCTGACCGTCACGACATACGCCTCGCCGCCCAGGATCGGGTACGCGGCGAACCGGGCCGTGCCCGTCGCGGTCGAGAATGACCCGGTGCTCAGCCGGCCGTGGCTGATGGCGTCGACGGCGACGACCCAGTCAGCGGTTCCCTGGACCGACGCCGGGGGAAAGTCGCCCGTCGCGATGTCCGTCGACAGGCCGGCCGCCGCCCGGAAGTCGGCGATGTGCGGATGGGTCAGGAGATGCCCCGTCCGATCGATGGTGAACGAGTAGCCGGTGGGGCCGAAGGGCGCCGCGATGGCGTCCGACATGGCCGCGATCGGCAGCTCGAAGTGGAGGATGCCCAGCGTCGTGCCCGAGCGGACGATCGGTGTCGCGAGTCCGAGGACCCAGCGGTTCGAGTCGGGGGAGATGTATGGCGTCGTGCGGAATGCGGTGTCGTCGGCCAGCCCGAGGGTCGGCGTGACGGCCGGGTTGTTGTTCGTCTCGTCGGGTGACAGGTCCGCGACGGCGGCCACGCTGCCCTTGGAGAAGCGGGCGACTTCGAGGCCGTCGCGTCGGATCAGGCAGATCTCGTCGACCGCGTAACGATCGCCCATATAGGTCATCGCCGATTCCACGCGGACGCGGTCGCTCGGGTTGACCGGACCGGTGCCGATCGACAGGGCGTCGCCGAAGGCCACGTTCCGACTGGCGAGTCTGAGGTCCCGTGTGGCACGGCCCACGACATCGTCGATCGCGGCGGCCTCGCTGGCCGCCTGCCGATCGAGTCGGATGAGCGCCTCATTGGTGGTCTCTTCGCTCAAGCGGATGACCACGAGTGATCCGGCCAGCAGGGCGATGAGCGCGATCGCGGCGACGAGCGTCGGCACCGGGCGTGCGCGCGACGTGTCGTAGGCGCGCCGGAGGCGCTGGCCACCGGCCGAGAGATACGTCATGGCCCGACGATGGGACTAGGCAGGTCGGGGCGCGGTCCCTCAGAAGTACCCGCCCCCGAGCGTGATGGTCAGGGACCATCGGCTGCGGGACCACGTTCGCGCTCGGGTCGAGCGGCTCGGCCGTCCTCCTCCGAACGGCCGAGCGGACGGATGGTAGCGCGTCCTAGGGTCGCGTGAGGTCCGCGTATGCGTCGGGTCGGCGGTCGCGGTAGAACTGCCAGGTGTTGCGGACCTCGAGGATGCGGTCCAGATCGAGATCGCGGACGATGAGCTCCTCGTCGTGGGCGCTGCCGACCTCGCCGACGAACTGGCCGCGCGGATCGACGAAGTAGCTTTGGCCGTAGAAGTCGTCGTCGCCGATGTCGGCTTCGATGCCGACCCGGTTGATGGTGCCGACGTAGTAGCCGTTGGCCACGGCGTGGCTGACCTGCTCGATCCGCCACAGGTATTCCGACAGGCCACGCGACGTGGCGCTCGGGATCAGGACGATCTCGGCGCCGTTGAGCCCGAGCGCCCGGGCGCCCTCCGGGAAGTGACGGTCGTAGCAGATATAGACGCCGATCTTGCCCACGGCGGTCTCGAACACCGGGTAGCCGAGGTTCCCCGGTCGGAAGTAGAACTTCTCCCAGAACCCCTTGACGTGCGGGATGTGCGTCTTGCGGTACTTCCCGAGATACGACCCGTCGGCATCGATGACGGCCGCGGTGTTGTAGTAGATGCCCGAGGCTCGCTCGTCCTCTTCGTACATCGGCGCGACCACGACCATCCCGGTCTCCCTGGCCAGGTCCTGCATCCGCTGCGTCGTCGGCCCGTCCGGGATGAGCTCGGTGTAGCTGTAGTACTGGGCGTCCTGGACCTGGCAGAAATACGGCCCGTAGAAGAGCTCCTGGAAGAGGATGAACTGGGCACCGGCCTTGGCCGCCTCGTGGGCATGCGCCTCGTGCTTCTGGATCATCGATTCCTTGTCGCCGGTCCAGGTCGCCTGGACGAGCGCGCCGCGGACGATTCGGGCCATATCGCGCGTCACCTCGGTCGGGTCGGTTCGGCGGTGGAGAAGGGGAGGGTACACCGCCCGAATCCCTCGCGCCGCACCTCAGTCGGGGATGGCTTCGGGTCGGCGGCGCATGAACCACTCGGTGAATTCGCGGCAGCGGCCCTCCGCGTCGAATCGGCACACGAAGACGTTGGCGAACTCGCGGTCGACAGCGGAACGGTCGTCGGTCAGGTAGCGCGTCCGGCCGTGGGCGACATGGGTGTCGCCGTCGATCGCAAGGACCTCGTAGTCGGCCTCCCAGGAGCCCGGGTCGTCCGGGTCGGTGAGCCATGATGCGACGACCGCGGCGCGACCGACCACGGCCTCCTCGAACGGGTCGTACGCGTACCGGACATCGGCGCTGAACAGGTCGCCGATCGCGACCGGCTCGAGGAGTCTCCAGGCATCGACATATCGTTCGAGCCAGCTATGGAACGCGGCGTGGTCCATTCGGAGCCTCCTCAACGCGGACGTGCCGTCACGGTAGCATCAACGGGGCATGACCCACGACGATCGACTCCTGTCGCGCACGGCAGACCTCGCCAACGACTATCTCGCCTCGCTGGCCGGCCGACCGGTCGGCCGGCCGGTCGATCTGGTGGCCCTGCGCGAGGCGCTCGGCGGACCGCTTCCGGAGGGCCCGACCGATCCCGAGGCCGTGGTCGAAGGCCTGGCCGTCGCGGCCGACGCAGGTCTCGTGGGCAGCGCCGGTCCACGCTATTTCGGGTTCGTCGTCGGCGGCAGCCTGCCGGCGGCTCTGGGTGCCGACTGGCTGGCCAGCGCCTGGGACCAGAACGCGGGTCTGTATGCCCTCTCGCCGGCGGCGGCTGTCGCCGAGGAGGTGGCCGCCGCCTGGCTCGTCGAGCTGCTCGGTCTGCCCGCCGGCACGAGCGTGGGGTTCGTGACCGGCGCCACGATGGCCAACTTCACGGCCCTGGCGGCGGCACGCAACAGCGTCCTGGCCCGGGTCGGCTGGGATGTCGAGCGGCACGGGCTCCAGGGCGCGCCGCCCGTGACCGTCATCACCCACGGCGGGACGCACGTCACCGTCTACGCCTCGCTGCAGATGCTCGGACTCGGCCGAGAAGGCGAGCGGGTCCGCAAGGTCGCTTCGGATGACCAGGGTCGGATGCGACCGGACGCCCTGCGCGACGCGCTGGCCGATATCGACGGGCCGGTCATCGTCTCCACCCAGGCCGGCAACGTGAACACCGGTGGCTTCGACCCCTTCGATCGACTGATCCCGATCGCCCACGAGCGCGGTGCCTGGGTCCACATCGACGGCGCCTTCGGGATCTGGGCCGCGGCCGTGCCGTCGCTGCGTCCCCTGATGCGGGGCCATGACGCCGCCGATTCATGGTCGACCGACGCGCACAAGTGGCTCAACGTGCCGTACGACTCGGGTCTCGTCTTCGTCCGCGATGCCGCTGCGCATCACGCCGCGATGACGCTCGGTGCCGAGTACTACGTCGAGACCACCGGCGGCGAGCGGGACAACTACAACTGGACGCCCGAATCGTCGCGACGCGCGCGAGGTTTTGCGGTCCTCGCGGCCCTCCGTTCGCTCGGGCGGTCCGGTCTGGTCGAGCTCATCGAACGCGACTGCGCCCACGCGCGCCGGATGGCCGAGCTGCTGTCGGCCGGGCGAGGGGTGGCGGTGCTCAACGACGTGGTCCTGAACCAGGCCCTCGTCCGGTTCGAGGCGCTCGGCTCCGACCCGGACGGTTCGGCCGGCGATACGCGGACCCGCGCGGTGATCGAAGCCGTGCAGCGCGACGGGACGTGCTGGCTGGGCGGGACGACCTGGGCCGGTCACGCCGCGGTGCGCATCTCGGTCTCGGGTTGGCAGACGACCGATGACGACATCGAGCGATCCGCCGCGGCGATCCTTCGCTGTGCTGCAGCGGTCGACGCGGCCGCGGCTGACGCCGGCCGGCAGGGATCCAGCGACTCGCCTGGCCGCGCCGGATAGCCGAAGACCCCGTCCGGCTGGGGTCCGGACGAGGTCTTCGTGGCTGACGTTCGCGATATCCGGGCTCAGTGAGTCCGAGCCTGGATGAGGGTCAGGGCGCTGCCAGCGTGGTCGCCATCCCCGTGTGCAGGTACGTGGTGAACCGTGCGGTCACCGCGAACACGCCGTGGATGTGGACGCCGTTGGTCAGCGTGCTGACGGCCCGCCCGGCACCGATGTAGATGCCGATGTGGGTACCAGCACCCCAGATGACAAGGTCGCCGATCTTGGGATTGATCCGGCTGGCCTTGCCACGGGCCCTGAAGTACAGATAGATGGACCGTGCTGAGCGGAGTGATCCTGCCCGGATGACCGCCGCGTCGCCGGCCCGCCGGTAGGCGTACACGACGAGGCCGCTGCAGTCGAAGGCGCTAGGTCCGCTGGCGCCGTAGCGCCACGGGGCACCCAACTTGGACCTGGCGATCAGGACGATCTGTTGCGCCTCCGTCGTGGCTGTCGTGGCGACGGCCGGTGTCGACGGGGCGAGACTGAAAAGGACTGCCCCCGCGAGGGCGACCGGGATGAACGCTCGTGCGCCCAATGTCGGCGTGCGCAATGGTGCTCCTTCCTGCCAGAGCGTCGCGCTGGGCGCGACGGGCGAAGACGACCCGTGGGGCACGCAGTGATCCGGGGACAGCGACCGGCCTTGGGGAGCCGGTGGTGCGACGGTTGCCGACGCGCTGGGACGTGGCCGGGACTGGGGATCCGCTGCGAACGGGGCGTTGTTCGAGTTGTCGGGGTTCCCATCTTGACCTGGGGGTCAGTCGGCACGCGCAGTCTAACCAAGATTACAGATGTGTGTCAGTGACCCGGATCCGCGCAACACGAGCGCAACATGTGGATCGCCGTCATCGGG
>DASYJV010000379.1:0-19294 GCA_035996105.1 Candidatus Limnocylindrales bacterium
GCGATGGCGGTCAGGACGGCGGCATCGGCGGTGACCCGATCCGTCTTCGTGAGCGTCGCCAACCTCGATCTGGAACGGGCTTCGCGGCGTCTCGAGGTGTGGGGCGATGGCGCGCTCATCGAGGTCCGCGACCTGTCGCTCGATCCCCAGGCGCGCTCCGACGTCGTCATCGATGACGTTCCACGTGGTGTCGGGACACTGGAGGTCCGGCTGGTCGGGGCCGATCGCACGCTGTCGGGCGCCCCCGACCAGCTGGCGGTCGACGACCACGCCTGGGCCGTCATCCCACCCGACCGGAAGCGACTGATCCTCGTCGTCGGCCCGGGCGATCCGTACCTCGAGACGGCGTTGAGCTATCTCCCGAACACCGAGCTCTTCGGGGTCACCGCCGCCGAGTACGGCCCGACCACGGATCGCAAGGACGGTCGGCCCTGGGATCTCGTGATCTTCGAGGGGGCCCTGCCGGCCGCCCTGCCGCGGGCGCCGATCCTTGCCATCGCCCCGGGCGCGACCAGTGCGCTCGGCGAGTTGACCGGCACGCTCACGAACCCCGGGATCGGGTCATTGAACCCGGACGAGCCGATCCTGCGCTACGTGGATCTCTCGACGACCCACATCGCCGCGGCGGAACGTTTCGTCCTCCCCGAGTGGGCTCGGACCGTGATCCCCGGGCCCTCTGGCGCACCGTTGCTCTACGCCGGCCTGCGGGCCGGCCTGCCGACGGCCGTCTTGGCCTTCGAGCCGCGGCGTTCCGACCTTCCGCTCCAGGTCGCCTTCCCGATCCTCCTCGCCAACCTGACCGGGGAGCTCCTCGGTGGGTCGACGGCTCCGGCCGAGGCCGTCCAGCCCGGCACGCCGGTGACGCTGACGATCCCCCAGGGCGCGACGGGTCTGGCGGTCACCCGTCCCGATGGCTCGGTCGTCGAGCTCGTCCCGGGCTCCGGGCTCTCCGCCAGCGTGACGTTCGCCGGGACCGACCTGCCCGGCGTCTATGTCGTGACGCCGCATCTGCCGGCCGCTGGATCGGCTGCGCCGTCGGGAACGACGGCGCCATCGCAGGCCGCGGCTTCCTCAGGATCGCCGGCTGGATCCGCACCACCGGTCGACCCCAACGCCCCGGTCCGGTTCGCCGTGGATCTCTTCGATGTCAATGAATCGACGATCGCCCCAGGCTCGGCGGCCAACATCGAGGCGCTCGGCGTCGTGGCGACCGCCTCGGTCGCGCCCGGGTCCAGCGCGGCGACCGGCGCGGGCGCGGCCACCACCCGACCGACGGCCCGCGACGAGCTGTGGGTCCCGATCGTCCTGCTGGTCCTCATCGCGCTGTGCATCGAGTGGGCCGTCTACCACCGAGAGGCGCTGATCCGCCTGCGGCGACGGTTTGGCGACCGTCTGCGACGCGACGCCCCGGATGCGAGCACCTGATGGGTCTCTCATTCGACAGCCCACTCGCGCTGCTCCTGCTCGTTCCCGTGCTGCTCCTGACCGTCGGGCTGCACCTCGCTGCGCGCCGGCGGATGGGTTCGGCGCGGCGGCGAGTCGCGCTCATCGTCCGCGGGCTCCTGCTGGCGGCGCTCGTCTTTGCGCTTGCCGGCCTCCAGCTCGTGCTCCCGGTCGACCGGCTGGCGAGTGTCTTCGTCGTCGACCTCTCCGATTCGGTCGGCAACGCCGGTCGCGAGGATGCCCTCGCGTTCCTGCGCGAGACGCTCAAGGAACGGCCGTCGGGCGATGTCGCAGGGATCGTGGCCTTCGGCAAAGGTGCCCTCGTCGAAGCGTTGCCGTCCGACCTGACCGGGATCGACCGGATCGCATCGACGCCCGTCAGGACCGCGACCGACATCGGCGGCGCGCTCCGGCTGGCGACCGCTCTCTTCCCGGACGACGCCCAGAAACGGATCGTCCTCCTGTCCGATGGCAACGACACGACCGGCGACGGGCAGGCCGAGGCATCGCTTGCGGCCGCGCGCGGTGTCCGCATCGAGACGCGCCGGATCGGCCCGGGCGATGTCGACGAGGTCCTGATCGAGCGGATGACGACACCGTCGACCGCGCGCCTCGGTGAATCGGTGCCGGTCGTCGTCGAGATCCGCTCGACCGTCGCGCAGCCTGCGAACGTACGGCTGTTCGCCGACGGCACGCCGGTTGCGACCCAGCCGGTCCAGCTCGACGCCGGGCTGACCCGCGTCACGTTCGACGTGAAGCCGAAGGAAGCGGGCTTTCATACGTTCCGCGCTGTCGTCGAAGCGGCGCGCGACACGTTCAGCCAGAACGACCGGGCCGATTCGAACACCATCGTCAAGGGCGAGCCTAGGACGCTTGTCCTGGCCGGCGACGACAAGGTCGCGACCGAGCTGGTCGCCGCGCTCAGGAACCAGCGCCAGCTGGTCGACACGATCGTGCCAGAGGCGCTGCCGACCGACCTCGCGACCCTGGCCGGCTACGACAGCGTCGTCCTCGTCGACGTCTCGCGATTGCGCCTGAGCGACCGCCAGCTGGCGGCCCTGCAGGTCTACGTCCGCGACCTCGGCAAGGGGTTGGTGATGATCGGCGGCCCGAAGAGCTACGGCGCCGGCGGCTACGCGAAGACGCCGCTCGAGGAAAGCCTCCCCGTCGACATGGGCGTGCGCGACCGTCAGAAACAGCCGGACATCGCGCTGGTCGTGGTCATCGACCAGTCGGGCTCGATGGCGGCCTGCCATTGCAACTCGTTCAACGGCGGGAACATGGGCGGCGGCACCGGGATCGGTGGCGTCCAGAAGGTCGACATCGGCAAGGAAGCGATCCTCCGCGCCGCCGCGGCGATGACCGAACGCGATCAGCTCGGGGTCGTCGGCTTCAACGAGGCGGCCCACTGGGTCGTCCACACCCAGCCGCTTGGCAACATCACGGACCTCCAGGGCCAGATCGCCGGGATCAGGGCCGATGGTCAGACGAACATCTACGCCGGCCTCGACCAGGCGGTCCAGTCGCTCGAGACGACGACGGCGACCCGGCGGCACATCATCCTGCTGACCGACGGCTGGTCCAACTCGGGCCAATACGACGCGATCATCGCCAAGATGAAGGCCGACGGCATCACCCTGTCGACGGTCGGTGCCGGCGGCGGCGCGAACCCATTTCTGGAGCAGCTCGCGAAGCAGGGCGGCGGACGGTTCTACGCGGCGACGAATCCCTCGACGATCCCGGACATCTTCCTCAAGGAGACCCAGCAGGTCTCCGGCCAGCAGATCGTCGAGGAGACGTTCTTCCCGATCCAGACGTCGAGCTCGCCGATCCTCCGTGGCCTCGACGCCGGCATGCCGCAGCTGCGTGGCTACAACGGTACGACCATCAAGCCGGCCGCCCAGGGCGTGCTGGTGACCGCGCGGGATGATCCGCTCCTCGCGCAGTGGCAGTACGGACTCGGGCGGTCGGTGGCGTGGACCTCCGACACGACCGGGCGCTGGGCGAAGGATTGGGTCGGCTGGACCGGCTTCAACCGGTTCGTCAGCCAGCTCGTCAGCTGGACCTTCCCCGGCGAGGAGACGGGCGGCATCGAGGCGACATTCCAGGCGACCGGCGGCAGGACCGCGCTGCACGTCGAGAGCGTCCAGTCGGACGGCTCCCCGCGCGACTTCTATGCCACCACCGCGAACATCATCGGACCGGATCTCGAGCCGAGGAAGGTGGACCTCGTGCAGGTCGCGCCCGGTGTCTACGAGGCGCCGCTCGGCGAGATCGACCCGGGCGCGTATGCGGTCCGGATCACCCAGACGCGACCAGGTTCGTCGCCGCTCGGACGCACGGTCGGGCTGGTCGCCCAGACCGCGGCCGAGTACCGGCAGCTCGGGGCCAACGAACCGTTCCTCGCCTCGCTCCGGGCGGCGACCGGCGGGTCGGTGGTCACGACCGCGCTGGACCCCTGGCGCCACGATCTGATCGGCACCGATCGATACACCGAGCTCTGGCCGCTCCTGCTCGTGCTCGCGCTGCTGCTCTGGCCACTCGATATCGCGCTGCGCCGGATGTCGCTCGGGCGCCGTGAGCTGGCATCCGCCCGCGGCTGGGCCCGCGGGATCGGCCCGCGGCGTCGTGCGAGCGGACCTCGGAGCGCGACGGCGGAAGGGCTGCTCGCCGCCAGCGGACGGGTACGCGGCTCCGGGGCCCGGGCGGCGATCCGGGCGGCGCCGACCGAGGCGGCAGCGACGACCGAGACGATGGCGACGACCCCGGCGACACGCTCGACTCCGAAGGTCGCGTCGCCCACCACACCGCCACCACGAGCGGTGGCGACGCCTCCCACGATCACGCCCCAGCCCGTCGATACCGCCGATACGCTGGCTCGCTTGCGAGACGCCAAACGGCGGGCCAGGGACCGCTGAAGCCCGGTCTCGCAGGCGGGCCGTCCGCCACCGGCGGCGACCATCTCAGCGCGGTGGTAGCCTCCGGCTCGATGTCCCCCATCCGGCCGCTGGCACTCTGCTTCGTCATGCTCGTCGTGGCTGGCTGCAGCTATGTCGAGACGACGCCGCCGCCGCCCACGCCGGCCGGTTTCCAGGGGATCGCCAGTGAATTCGTCAGGCGCGGCGTCCAGATCAGCCGGAGCGTGTCAGGCGATCCCGGCTGCGACGACAAGACGCTCGCCCCGACCGCGATCGCGCTCGATGCCATGGGACTGGACCAGGCCACCAAGGTGCGGATCTACCTGTATGCGTTTCGTGATCGCGCGACCTTCGACCGCCTGCGTGCCAGCGTCGATGCATGCGCCCGAGCGTACGTGACCGACCCAGCGATGTTCGAGTCGCTGGACCAGTCCCCGTTCGTGCTGGCCGGCCAGGGCCCCTGGGCGGCCGGGTTCAAGACGGCCCTGCGCCAGTCGCTCCAGAGCGCCGCGGGTACCGGCAACTGAGCTGTCAGGCTCAGACGACGCGCAACCCAAGGATCCGGCGGGCGATGACGAGGCGCTGGATCTGGCTCGTGCCTTCGCCGATCTCGGTCAGCTTCGCGTCACGCAGGTAGCGCTCGACGGGGTACTCGGTCACGTACCCGTAGCCGCCATGGATCTGGATGGCATGGTTCGTGACCCGTGAGCTCACCTCGGAGGCGAACAGCTTGGCCTGCGCCGCGACGAGACCGAAGTCGCGACCCTGGTCCTTGAGCCAGGCAGCGCGCCAGACCAGGCCGCGGGCGGCCTCGATCTCGGTCGCCATGTCGGCCACCATGAAGGCCACGCCCTGGAATGATCCGATCGGGCGGCCGAACTGCTCGCGTGTCTGCGCATATGGGATCGACGCATCGAGCGCCCCCTGCGCGATCCCGACGGCCAGGGCGCCGATGGAGATCCGTCCCCCATCGAGGATGCGCAGGAACGTCTTGAAACCGCTCCCCTGCTCGCCCAGGAGGTTCGCAGCGGGCACGCGCGCGCCATCGAACAGGAGCTCCCCGGTGACCGAGGCGTGGAGACCCATCTTGTCCTCGAGCCGCCCGACGCTGAACCCGGGCGTGTCGGCCGGCACGATGAAGGCGCTGATCTCGGCGGCACCGTCGTCCCGAGTCCCGGTCCGGGCGGTCACGACGTAGGTGCCGGCCCGCCCGGCATTGGTGATGAAGCGTTTGCCGCCGTCGATGACCCAGCTGCCGCCATCGGGGCCGTCCTCGAGTCGCGCGGTCGTCCGCGTGCCGCCGGAATCGCTGCCGGCACCGGGCTCCGTCAGCCCGTACGCCCCGAGCACCTCGCCGCGGGCCATCGGAACGAGGTAGCGCTCCTGCTGTTCCGGCGAGCCGGCCAGGTGGAGCGGGCCACAACCGAGGCTCGTATGCGCGGCGACGATGAGCCCGAGCGAGCCCCAGACGCGTCCGATCTCCTCGATCGCCACGGCATAGGCCAGCGTGTCGAGCCCGGCCCCACCCTCCTCGGCCGGTATCGGGATCCCGAGCCAGCCGAGCTCGCCGATCCGACGGACGATCTCGCTCGGGAAGCGGCGCTCGCGCTCGTGAGCATCGATGACCGGCGCGACTTCCTTGAGCATGAAATCGCGGATCGTATGCCGCAGGAGCACGTGCTCCGGCGGAAGATCGAGGTCCATCGGCGGGAGGGTACCACCGGGACTGCACGCCTCGGGTCCCGGTGCTAGCCTTCGGCGATGAGGGAGCCCACGCCGCTGCCTGACGCCCAGCAGGCGGCCCGCGCCAGCCTCGCCGCGGGGATGGCCGATCGCGCCACAAAGGGTCCATCGAACCTGCGCCGCGATCTCCTGGTCCGACTCCGGCTGGACGGACCCAGCTCGCCGGATCAGCTGGCGGATCGGATGGGCGCCAGCCGGACCGGCGTACTCCAGCAGCTCCGCGCGCTCGAGGCGGCGGCCCTGGTCAGTCGTCAGACGGTCCGCCACGGGGTCGGCCGGCCGCGTCACCTGTACGACATCACGCCCGGCGCCCAGGACCTCTTTCCGTCCAACTACGACGCCCTGGCGGTCGGTCTGCTCGCGGCCATCGAAGCCGTCGGCGGCGATGACCTGCTCGACCAGGTCTTCGCGGCGCGTCGACGTCAGCTCGGCGAGCGAGTGCGTGGGCAGATGGCCGAGCGGGTCGACCCGGGCGCGACGCTGGTCGAGCGGGTCCGGGAGCTGGCGGTGATCCAGGCCGACCAGGGCTATCTCGCGGACACGATCCTCGGCACCGATGGCACGATCCGGCTGCGCGAGCACAACTGCGCGATCTACCACATCGCCGAGGGCTCGCCGGCCGCCTGCCAGGCCGAGCTCGAGCTGTTCAGCGAGGTGCTCGGCGCCGACATCGTGCGTGAGGAGCACATCGCATCCGGCGATCGGTGCTGCACCTACCGGATCGCCGAGCACTGAGCCGGGCGCGCCCAGCTCACACCCGGGCGGAGCGCTTCGTCCGAACGGGTTTAGGCTTCCTCGCGCTCCACGGCGATGCGGGATGCCGGCTCGAGGCGGGGCGGCGGGACATCGCTGACGTTGGGGACGAATGACGCGGCCAGCGAGGTGGCGGCGGCGATCTCCTGGTCCGCCACGGACAGGATGCCCAGACGGCCGAGCTGCGCCAACTCATCGCGGATATAGGTCTTGAGCATCTCCGGGCCGTCCGTGTTGATCGTGAATCGGACCTCGTTGCGTCGAAGGGTGTCGAAGATCCAGCGAAATTCGTCCCAACCCGAGACGACGCGGGTGTTGAGGTTGGACGTGGGGCAGATCTCGAGGACGATGCCGCGATCACGGATCATCGCCATCGCGCGCGGGTCGTAGGCCGCCTTGACGCCGTGCCCGATCCGATCCGGTTCCAGCAGCTCGACGACCCGGGCCACCTCCTCGACGGGGCCGGACTCACCGGTGTGGACCGTCAGCCCGAGACCGAACTGGCGTGCGCGCCGGAAGAGGCGCCGGTAGTCGGCGACGCGGAAGGTCACCGATTCGGGGCCGGCGATGTCGACACCGACGACGCCCCGATCACGCCAGGTGATCGCCTTCTCGACGATGATCTCGTTGAGCTCGTACGGGAATGCGCGATCCAGGCAGAAGATGAGTCCCGGCTTGACCGGGTATTCCAGGCCGGCCTTGTCCATCCCGCGGACGGCCGCCGCGATGATGTGGTCGAGGTCCTGCTCGCCGCCCCGGTTCCGCTTCATCGGGTTGAAGCGCAGCTCCATCGTCGTCACGTTGTTCTTGCGATACGCGCCGCCGACGACCTCGTAGACCGAGCGCTCGACCGCCAGCGGTGAGCTCTGGATGAGCTCGGTCCAGTGGAAGAGCTGGAGGTAGCCGTCGAACGAACGATTCCGCCGCGGTGACACCGTGATCATGTCGCGGAATTCCCAATAGTCCTTGGTCGGCAGCTTGATGCCCTGCGAGTGGGCGATCCCCCACATGATCGCCGGGGTCACCGCACCGCCGAGGTGGCAGTGCAGCTCCGCGAGTGCGATCTTGCGGGAGAGTGGACGGGGCATCGGTCAGACTGCCAGCGGGACGACGCGACCCTCGGCATCGATGGTCGCCTCCCGGCGCAGCCGCTTGAGCTCGGCGCCGGGAACCTGGTCGCGGGCGTGGTAGCTGGAGCGGACGAGCGGGCCCGATTCGACATGCTTGAACCCGAGCGCCAGGGCCGCCGTCTTCATCTCCGCGAACTCGTCCGGGTGGTAGTACCGCTCGAGCGGGAGGTGCTGGAGCGACGGCCGCAGGTACTGGCCGATGGTCAGGATGTCGCAGTCGACCTCGCGGAGGGCCTCGAACGCCTCGGTCAATTCATCGCGAGTCTCGCCCAGGCCGACCATCAGCGAGCTCTTGGTATGGACCGGATAGCCGATCTCGCGCGCCATCGACTTGGCGTGGTCGAGGACACCAAGGCTCCGATCCCAACGAGCCCGTTTGCGGACGGGCTTCTGGAGGCGGCGGACCGTCTCGAGGTTGTGGTTGAGGATGTCGGGTCGGGCGTCCATCACGGTCCGCAACGGCCCGTCGGTGCCGTTGAAGTCGGGGATGAGCACTTCGATACCCATCCCGGGCGAGGTGGCTCGCATCCGTCGGATGGTCTCGGCAAAGACGCTCGCGCCGCCGTCCGGTAGGTCGTCGCGGGCGACGCTGGTGACGACGACGTGCTCGAGGCCGAGGCCGCCGATCGCCTCCGCCACGCGCCTCGGCTCATCGGCGTCGAACCAGGTCGGCTTGCCGGTCTTGATCGCACAGAAACCGCAGGCCCGGGTGCAGGTGTCGCCCAGGATCATGATCGTCGCGGTCCGCTGGTCCCAGCACTCCCCGATGTTCGGGCAGCGCGCCTCCTCGCAGACCGTGTTGAGCGACAGGCCGCGAAGCAGCCCCTTGAGCTCGTGGTAGTTGTCGCCCGACGGCATCCGCGCCTTGATCCATTCGGGATGACGCCGCAGGGCCGTGGAGCCATCGGCTGCCGGCTCGCCTGCCAGGCCCCCGCCGAGCGCGATGGTCGGCAGTTCGGTGCGATGGGGGTGATCCGGATCGGCCGGGCTGAACATCGGGAGCTCGCGAGGCATGCGTGGAGTGTACGACGCGTCGACTGCGCGGGACCGCCGCGGAGATCCGCCGGTCGTCAGCCCCGGCCGAATGCGTCGCGCAGGCCGACCTCGAGGGTCCGTGGCGCAAACCCCAGCTCGGCGACGGCCTTGGCGTTGCTGCCCCAGTAGGTGACGCCGTCCGAGGCGCTGACGATCTCGCGAAGATTGGGCGAGACCCCCATGAGTGCGCCCGAGTTCGGAGCGAGTCGGGAGCCGAGACGCAGCACCAGGTTCGGGATGGTGATCCGGGGCGGTCGCCGACCACCCACTCGCGCGGCGATGCGCATGGCCGCGCCGAGTCGGATGTTCGTGGCGGTCAGGATGTAGGCCTCCCCGAGCCGCCCCCGATCAAGGGCGGCGACGATCCCGCTGGCGACGTCCTCGACGTGTGTCGGCGAGATCCCGGTGCTGGCGAAGGCGATGAACCCGGCGGTCCCGTCGTAGGCCCCCTTGAGCTGGCTGCCGACCGCGGAATGGTCGTGAGGGCCGTACACGGTCCCGGGCTGGACGGTGACGATCGGCGCGCCGGCCTCCGCCCGCGCCTCGGCAGCGAGGTGCGCCAGGTATTTCGTCTCGTCGTAGTAGCTGATGAAGCCCTCGGCGAGGTCGCGGCGATAGGTCTCGTCCGGGATCCGGCCGTGGGTATCGCCGAAGACATTGACGGTCGAGACGTGGACGATCCGCGGTACGCCGGCCGCGATAGCCGCATCGAGGACCCGCTGCGTGGTGGTGACGTTGGCCTCGTACATCGCCGGCCGGTCGGCGGCGGGGATCCCGACGCGGTACGAACCGGCAAGGTGGATCACGCCGTCGGTGCCGGTGGCGACCTCTCGGATCGGGGCCTCCGTGCCAAGGCTGCCGCGGACAAGCCGCGCGCCGTGACCGCGCAGGGCCTGCGCCGCGCTTGTCTCGGGATCGCGGACGATCGCGACCACGTCGTCGCCTCGACTCAGCAGGATGCGGGCGACGCGGCTCCCGATGAACCCGGTGCCGCCGGTCAGGACGACCTCGCGGCGCGTCACCGGGCCTGTCGGAGCGGGGTCAGTAGACAGCCGTCTCCGGTCCGATCCCTTCGAGCCAGCTCTTGATCTGCCGCAGGAATGCGGCGGCCTGGGCTCCGTCGTTCGCTCGATGGTCGATGGCCAGCACCATGTTCATGATCGGTCGGATGGCGATGACGTCGCCCTCCGGCGTCTCGCGGACGACGGGCCGCTTGGTGATCGCCTCCATGGTGAGGATGGCGACCTCCGGCACGTTGATGATCGGCATCGTCAGGTTGGAGCCGAACCAGCCGGTGTTGTCGATGGTGAACGTGCTGCCGCCGTAGTCCTCGAGACGCAGTTTGCCGGCGCGAGCGCGGGCAGCGACCTCGGCGATCGCCCGGTTGAGACCGCTGATCGAGAGCTGGTCGACGTCGCGAACGACCGGCACGATCAGCCCGTCATCGACCGCGACCGCGACACCCATGTGGATCCGGCGCTTGGCGAGCAGTCCGTCATCGGTCCACTGGGCGTTGAATGACGGATACCGACGCATCGCGTCGACCGTGGCCTTGATGACGAACGGGACGTAGCTCAGCGAGATGCCCTCGCGCGCCTGGTACTCGCGCTTGGCGGACTCACGCGCCCGCACGAGGCCTGACGCGTCCACCTCCATGTGGACGTAGGCATGCGGGACGGCCAGCGCACGGGTCATCTGGGCCGCGATGCCCTTGCGCATCTTTGTCATCGGGACGAGGACTTCGTCGGCGCCCTCGGGGAACTCGATCGGCGCGCCTCCCGGCGCGGCTGGAGCCGGGCGCGGAGCAGAGGGAGCCCCCGGGGCCGACTGTGGCGCCGGCGCGGTCGGGCTCGCCCCGGCGCTCGACCCGTTGCCACTGGCGGAGGCCGGGGCCACCGAGCCGATCCCGATCGACCCGACGACCTTCAGGACGTCCTCGCGGGTGATCCGACCACCACCGCCGGTGCCCACGATCTGCGCGGCGGTCAGCTCGTGCTCGCGCAGAAGGCGACGGACGGCCGGGGTCATGCGGGCGTCCGGGTCCGCGTCGGACGGCGGCGCGGCGACCGCGGATACCGCGACCTGCGGGGCGCTTGCCGGCGCCGGTGCTGGAGCAGGTGGAGCCGCCGCGGGAGCTGGCGGAGCCTCGCCCGCGGGGTTGGACTCATCCGAGCCGGCCGGACCCTTGGCCGGAACGCTGGCCGCAACGGGTGCGTCAGCGGCGGGTGCCACGGAGGCCCCGTCCTCGGCGGTCTCGATGACCGCGATCTCCGCGTTGTTCGGGACGACCGAGCCTTCCTCGGCGAGGATCTCGCGCAGGATGCCCTCGAATGGGGAGGGCACTTCGGCGTTGACCTTGTCGGTGACGACCTCGACGAGCGGTTCGTACTTGGCGACGTGGTCGCCAGGCTGCTTGAGCCACTTTCCGATCGTCCCCTCGGCGACACTCTCTCCGAGCTGGGGCATCGTCACCTTGGCCACGTTCGCTGCTCCTCTGGGGTCGACCGCGGGCGCGGCCGTTCGATCGCTCGCGTCTAGTGTCGCCCATCCGGGCGATCGGGTCGAGGACCCCGGGCGCGTCCTCGGTCATCGAATGGTCGCGTGACCGATATCATCAGCCCATGCGCCGGATCTCGGCGGTCGCGCTGGTCGTGGTCACGTTCCTGTCGGGTGGCTGCGGTCCAGGGGTGGCGTCGGGCGGCCCATCCGGTTCGCCGGCGGCAAGCCAGCCGCCATCGATCAGCGCCGTCCCCACCGGTACAGCGCCCTCGCCCACTTCAGCGTCAGCGGAGCCCTCGATGCCGACCTCGGTCCCGTTCACGATCACCAGCCCAGCATTCGCCGACGGCGGCGCGATCCCGAAGCGGTTCACCTGCGACGGCGCAAACGTCTCGCCCGAGATCGACTGGTCGGGAGCGCCCGTCGGAACGGGCTCGCTTGCGCTGACGGTGATCGATCCCGATGCCCGCGACTATATCCACTGGCTCATCTACGACATCCCCCGATCGGCGACGGGCTCGTTGCCGGAGGGCGTGGGCGTCGCATCGGGGCCGATCCCGCAGGGCGTCAACAGCTCCGGCCGGGCGGCCTACATGGGGCCCTGCCCGCCATCTGGGATCCATCACTACGTGTTCACGCTGTACGCGCTCGATACGGCGCTCGGGCTCACCACGCCGCCAAAGCGGGGCGAGCTCGAGGCCGCCATGAACGGCCATATCCGGGCGACGGCCATCCTGACGGGGACGTACGCCCGCTGACTGCGCTCCCGGCCGAGCGCCGCTGTGGCGCTCGTCGGTGGCCAGAGGGTCGCCGCTACCCCTGTCGCAGGCCGAGCGTATTCCCGTCGGGGTCCCGGAACCACGCGCCGCGGGCCGGACCGAGCTGCGCGTTGTGACCGGTGGTGACCAGCGGCCCCTCGGTGTAGTCAAGGAACGGCACGCCCTTGCCTTCGAGATCGCGGACGGCAGCCTCGATGTCGGACACCTCGAAGTGAGCGAGCGTGTGCTCGGTCACGGTCCCCGGGCGCCTGAAGATCGAAAGCTCGCTGTGCTCGCCGCAGCGGAAGCGGATCGAAGCCGGAGTCTCCCAGAGCTGGGTCAATCCCAGGATCCCGCCGTAGAACGCCTTGGCGGCGTCGAGATCGCCGACCGGCACCGTGGCCACGACCATCGCCCCACTGATCATCATCGCTCTCCTATCGGTCTTCGCGGACTCAGTACGCGGCGAGGGTGCGGATGCCCTCGGCGATCTTCTCGGGGTTGACCATGAACCAGTCCTCGAGGACGTGGTTGTACGGCACGCCGGGAACCTCCGGCCCGGCGATCCGCGTCACCGGGCCATCGAGATAGTCGAAGGCTTCCTCCGCGACGATCGCCGCGACCTCGGCGCCATAGCCCCCGAACTTGTTGTCCTCGTAGACCACCAGGCATTTGCCGGTCTTGCGGACCGAGTCGAGCAGGGTCTCCCGGTCGAGCGGCCGGAGCGTGCGCAGGTCGACGACCTCGGCGCTGATGCCATCCTCCGCGACGCGATCGGCCGCCTCGAGCGCGTAATGCGCCATCAGACCGTAGGCCACGACCGTCACCTGCGAGCCCGGATGGGTCACCTTGGCCGACCCGAGGGGGACCGTGTAGTCGGTGTCCGGGACCTCACCGCGGACCGATCGGTACATCTTCTTGTGCTCGAAGAAGAGCACTGGGTCGTCGTCGCGGATCGATGACCGGAGCAGCCCGCGGGCGTCGTACGGGGTGGACGGCACGACGACCTTGAGCCCTGGGACGTGGGTGAAGAACGCCTCGACCGACTGGGAGTGATAGAGCGCCCCGTGGACGCCACCGCCATACGGGGCACGGATGGTCATCGGCACGCCGTAGCCGTTGTTCGAGCGGTAGCGCATCCGCGCCGCCTCGGAGACGATCTGGTTGAACGCCGGGAAGATGAAGTCGGCGAACTGGATCTCGGGGATCGGGCGCAGGCCATTGACCGCCGCCCCGATCGACGCCCCGATGATCATCGATTCGGTCAGCGGGGTGTCGATGACCCGGTCGTCGCCGAACTCGGCCCACAGCCCGTCCGTCGCGAGGAAGACCCCGCCCTTCTTGCCGACGTCCTCGCCGAGCACGATGACCGAGTCGTCGCGACGCATCTCGTCGGCGAGCGTCTCGCGGATCGCATCGATGAATGTGCGGGGCGGCATCAGCCGCTCACTTCGGGCCCGTCGGCGTAGACGTAGCGCATCGCGGTCGCCGGATCGGGGTCGGGCTCGTGCTCGGCGAATTCGGTGGCGTCCTCGACGGCCGCCGCGATCTCGGCATCAAGGCGCGCGGCGATCTCCGCGGTCAGGATGCCCGCCTCACGAAGCTGGGCGTGGAACCGCGGCAGCGCGTCATTGCCGCGTTCCGCCAACAGCTCCTCCTCGGAGCGGTATTTCGTCTGCTGGTCGTCTGATGAGTGGCCGGTGAGCCGAGTCACCTTCGCCTCGATGAGGCTCGGGCCCTCCCCCGCCCGTGCCCGGGCCACCGCGTCACGAGCGGCCGCGTAGCAGGCGAGCACGTCGGCGCCATCGACCACGACGCCGGGGATGCCGTAGCCTGCGGCCCGATCGGCGACATCGGGGATGGCCAGCTCGCGGGCCGCCGGCACGCTGATGGCATAGCCATTGTTCTCGACCACGAACACGAACGGCAGCTTGTGGATGGCCGCGAAGTTGAGTCCCTCGTGGACATCGCCCTGGTTCGACGATCCCTCGCCCATGCTCGCCATCGCGACCTGGCCGGTCTTGCGGATCTTGGCGGCCAGGGCGATCCCGACCGCGTGGAGCAGCTGGGTCGCGACGGGCGACGAGACCGACACGATGTTGTGCTCGTGGCTTCCGTAGTGACCGGGCATCTGGCGACCGCCCGACGACGGGTCGGAAGCGGTCGCGTACTGGGCGGTCATGATGTCGCGCGGACTCATCCCGAACGTCAGGCAGGTGGCGATCGAGCGATAGAACGGCGCGATCCAGTCGTGGCCACGCTCGAACGCCCAGGCGATCCCGACCTGCGCACCTTCATGGCCCTGGCCACTGATGACGAACGGGATCCGGCCGGCCCGGTTGAGGATCCACATGCGCTCATCGACCGCTCGGGCGAGCGCGACGTAGCGGTACATCTCGAGTAGATCCGCGTCGGTCAGCCCAAGGCTCGCGCCGAGCTGTGTATCACTCCGTCCGGTGACCGCCATCGTCGCTGGTCGGGCCTCCTCGTGACGCCGGGCTGGCCCGGTCAGCCTGGACCTAGAAGTTCAGCGACCGCCCGTCGACGGCCATCGCGGCCTCGCCGAGGACCTCGGACAGCGTCGGGTGCGCGTGGGTCGCGCCTCCGATCTCCCAGGGCGTCGCGTCGAGCTCGAAGGCGAGCGACGCCTCGGCGATCAGGTCGGTGGCGTGTGGACCGATGATATGGACGCCCAGGGTGTCGTCGGTCTCGGCGTCCGCGATGACCTTGGCGAACCCCTCGTACTCTCCGCCGATGATCGCCTTGGCGATGGCCTGGAACGGGACCTTGCCGATCTTGACCTTGAGCCCGCGCTCGGTGCATTGCGCCTCGGTCAGGCCGATCGAGGCGATCTCCGGCCGGCAGTAGGTCGCGCGCGGCTGGGCCGTGTAATCCATCTCGTGGACGTCAGCGTCGCCGGCGATGGTGTGGGCCGCGATGATCCCCTCGTGCGCCGCCGTGTGGGCGAGCCATAGCCCACCGATGACATCGCCCACCGCATAGACGTGCGGCTCCCTGGTGCGCATCCGGCCGTTGACCTTGATGACGCCCCGGTCGGTCTCGACCTTGGTGGTCTCGAGCCCGATCTCCTCGATGTTCGCGGCGCGTCCGGCGGCGACCAGCAGCATCTCGGCGCGGACCTCGCTCGGCTCCTTGCCCTCCGGACCGACCATCAGGCAGATCCCGCTGTCATCCGCGGTGACCGACGCGGCATCGAACCGCGCGCTCGTGATGACGGTCACTCCGCGCTTGGTGAAGCTGCGCTCGAGGAGCTTGCTGACCTCGGCATCCTCCAGGGGCACGATCTGGGGCAGATATTCGAGGAGGGTGACCTTGGTGCCGAGGTCCCCGAACATGCTCGCGAACTCGACGCCGACGGCACCGCCGCCGACGATCACGATGTCCTTTGGCAGGCTGTCCATCTTCAGGACGTCGTCGCTCGTCACGATCCGGCGCCCATCCGGAACGAGGCCGGGCAACGACTTCACCCGGGAGCCGGTCGCCAGGATCACGTCATTCGCGTTGAGGACCCGATCGCCGCCCCCGCCCGGGCTGCCGTCCTCGCCGGTCTGGCTGACCTTGACCTTGCCGGGACCGTCGAGCCGACCGCGGCCGGCGACCCAGGTCACCTTGTTCTTGTCGACCAGCGTCTTTAGGCCGGTCCACATCCGCTTGACCACGGCATCACGACGGGCGGCCATCAGCGCGAAGTCGACGACGCCCTCGCCGGGCAGCACCAGGCCGTAGTCCTTGGCGTGTCTAACGTGATCGGTGAATGCAGCGGACTCCAGGAGGGCCTTCGTCGGGATGCAGCCGCGGTGAAGGCACGTCCCGCCGATCTTGTCCTCATCGACCAGGGCGACCTTGAGACCGAGCTGTGCCGCACGGAAGGCGGCCGCATAGCCACCGGTACCAGCGCCGAGGACGACGAGGTCGAAGTCGTTCGAGGAGCCGACGGCCACGAGGTCAGCCGGGCACGGGTTGGGTCATCGGACCGATGGTACGCGCGGCATCGCGAGACGCGCAACCGAGCGTGACGGACGGCTGCCTGGGGCAAATGACCCGGCGCAGGCTGGCCGACGGAACGAGAATCGAGCGACCCAGGCCGGCTGACGACCTGGGTCGAGGATCGAGGCTGGTTCGACCGGGTTCAGCCTCCTCGCTGGCTCCGGAAGCAGTCGCTGCAATAGACCGGCTTGCCGCTGGTCGGACGGAACGGGACCTGGGCTTCCTTGCCACAGGACGAGCAGGTGGCCGAGAACATCTCGCGAGGGCCGCGCTCGCGGGCGCCATAGCCGCCGCTGCCGCCGTAGCTGGAACCCCCGGCCGAATACCCGCCGCCCGCCCCGTAGCCGCCGTACGAGCTGCCGCCGCCGTCCGCGTTGCGAGCGGCCTTCCGGCTGGCGCGGCACGACGGGCAGCGACGAGGCTCCGTGAAGCCGCGCTGCGCGTAGAAATCCTGCTCCGACGCGGTGAACACGAATTCCTGTCCACAGTCCGAACAGGTCAGGTTCTTGTCGTTGTACACGAAAACGAAACTCCTCTCGGTAGCCGGCGCGCACCCATCGTTCTCGCGTCAGCCGTGAGAGGAGTCCGAGTCGTGTCGAGCTACACATCTGGCCACGAACGACTTTCGTGGCGTTTTCAGGCGGGATGGTACGCGGTTCGCCGAACGTTGCCAATACCCGTTTTCGGTGCGCATCGCGGGTCGACGGGCGAGCCAGATGAGGCCGGTGCCTCGAGCGCGGCTGAGCTCAGTCGGGTGGCCGTCGCGAGATCCGGTAGAGCAGCCAGCCGGTCCCGACGACGAGCAGGACGATCGCCAGCGGCGTGTGGAAGACGACCTCCTGGGCACCCCTCGGGAGCAGGCTGGTGAGGACCGCCGCGCCGAGGACCACCGCGACGGCGGCGACGGCGACCACGAGGACCTCACGCCAGCCAGGCTGACGCAAGACTCGTCGCGGTTCAGCCACGGTCGGCCTCGGCGGGGATGCCGATCGGGGCGACCAGGATCCGGCCGGCATGCGCCGCCCCGCGCCTCGTCAGGAGCCCCGTCTTCGGTCGATGGAAGGTGACGGTGAGGTCGGCCAGGACGACGGGGTTCGACGGCTCGCCGCTCGAGAGATCGACCGCGGTCGGGGTATCGACCGCGACCACCGGGACGCCGGCCACGCGGGCACGACCGATGGCCTCGACCGCGGAACGGATCGGCTCGCGCAGGGTCCCACGCACCCCGGTGCCGAGCAGCGCGTCGACGACGACCGCCGCCTTGTCCATGCCAAGGGCGAACATCGCCACGTCGCGGGCGACCGGCAGGTGGACCTTGGCCACGCCGGTGTCGCGTGCGACGCGGTCCCAGTTGCGTGCCGACGACGGACCGCTCGGGCGCGCATCGGCGGCCACGACCGCGACGATGACCGAGGCTCCGGCTAGCGCGAGGCGGCGTGCCGCGACGAAGCCGTCGCCACCGTTGTTGCCGGGGCCGCACAGGACGACGATCGGGCCATGCCCCCAGCGGCCGAGATCGGTCGCAAGGGCCTTGACCGCGGCGGCGACCGCGGTCCCTGCGTGCTCCATGAGCCGCAGCTCCGGGTAGCCGAGCGCCTGTGCACGCCGGTCGGCGCCGGTCATCGTCTCGGCCGAGATGGCCGGGAGGGTCGCCCGGGCTGCCCAGTGACGCCGGAGCCCGCGCAGGTCCATCTCGAAGATGCCCGGATCGTCGGCGGGAAGCGGCGGCGCTGCGTCCGGGGTCGAGGGCTGGGCTGTGGCAGGCATCGCGAGCGAAGCGTAGCCGACGGCCCAGCTCACCGTGGTCGAAGCGGCAGACGCGCTCGGAGGACGGGGAGGGCGGCCGCGTCGAGCTCGAGCAGGCCATCCCTGGCCAATGCATGCCCCGCAGTCGTGACGGCGCCCAGGTCATGCCCGCCGATGGCGTCGCCGAGGATCAGCCACTCGTCGTCCGCGAGCTCCCGGAGGCGATCGAGGATGCGCCCGCGCAGCCAGCGCGAGGTCGAGCGGAACGGCGCGGGGATCTCCCGGGCCATCGCCGGGCCGGTGCCGGCCCGTGGGGCCTTGCCGACCCGGTCACCTGCCGTTCGGGCGACCGCCGGCGCCTGCGCGTATCGACACAGCGCGCGCGCCGGACAAGCGTCGCAAAGCGGTTCGCGCGGACGGCACAGCGTCGCGCCGAGATCCATCAGGGCATGGTTCCAGGCACCGGACCGATCGGAAGGGACCGCGCCGTCGGCGAGACGCTGGAGCTCGGCCGCGCCGAGCCTCCCCGTATCGCCCGCGACGATCCGCCCGAGCACCCGTCGCACGTTCGTGTCGACGGCGCCGACGGCCATCCCGAACGCGATGGCGCCCACGGCTCTGGCGGTGTACGGGCCGACTCCGGGCAACGACTCGAGCGCCACGAGATCGGCCGGCACCTCGCCGCCGAAGTCGGCCACCAGCCGACCCGCGGCGCGCCACAGGTCGAGCGCACGTCGGTTGTAACCCAGACCCTGCCACGCCCGCAGGACGTCGGCCGGGGTGGCCGCGGCGAGCGCCTGGACCGTCGGGAACCGGGCCATGAAGGCGGTCCAGGCCGCAGCGGCGCGAGCCGCCTGGGTCTGCTGCGCCATCGCCTCGGACACGAGGATGGCGTACGGGTCCGCGCTGCCCCGGAACGCCAGGTTCCGACCCTGCGCCGCGTACCAGTCGAGGATCGGGTTTCGGAGGGTGGGCGGGAACGTCATCGGTACGGGCATCTCCCTACGATATGGGACGGTGACGAGCGTGGCGGGAGCGGAGATGCGTTTCGGCGCGGCATTCTGGACGAACAGGACGGACTGGCCGGCGTTGCGCTACGCCAGCCTCCTTGCCGAGGGGGCCGGCTGGGATTCGATCTGGGTCGACGACCATCTCCTCGCCGATGAGGGCGACCCGACGCACCCGAAGCTCGAGGGTTGGGCCGTGCTCGCTTCGATCGCCGCCTTGACCGAGCGCGTGCGGCTGGGTCTGCTCGTCGCCG
>DASYJV010000380.1:0-8150 GCA_035996105.1 Candidatus Limnocylindrales bacterium
CGAGAAGGACGCCGATGTAGCCGTCCTTGGGGGTCACGGCCATGTAAGCGAAGATGCTGCCCGGCGACGGGGTAGCCACCAGCCCGGCGCCGGTGATCACCGCCGTGAAGACACCCGAGGCGCCGCCGGCGATGGCCGCCAGGACGAGCCGCGGGTTCATCAGCACGTACGGGAAGTAGATCTCGTGGATGCCGCCGAAGAAGTGGATGATGATCGCCCCGGGGGCGCTCGGTCGAAGTGACTTCGGGCCGAACAGCAGGTAGGCGAGGAGGATCCCCAGGCCCGGCCCGGGGTTCGTCTCGATCATGAACAGGACCGACTTGCCGTGTGCGAGCGCCTGGGCGACGCCGAGCGGCGCGAGCACGCCGTGGTTGATCGCATTGTTGAGGAACAGGACCTTGGCAGGCTCGACGATGATCGAGACGAGCGGCAGGAGGTTGTTCTGGACCAACGCGTCGACACCCCTGCCGGCAGCGTTCGCTAGCGTCTCCACGATCGGGCCGACGGCCAGCAGGCCGACGATCGCCATGATCACGCCGAGGATCCCGGCGCTGAAGTTGTCGACCAGCATCTCGAAGCCGGAACGGGTCCGCTGCTGGAGGACGCCGTCGAGCCGCTTGAGGAGGTAGGCGGCCGATGGTCCGATGATCATCGCCCCGAGGAACATCGGGATGTCCGTCCCGACGACGACGCCCATCGTCGCCACGGCGCCGACGACCGCGCCTCTCTGGCCGTGGACCAGGCGCCCGCCGGTGTACCCGATAAGGACCGGGAGCAGGGTCAGGATCATCGGGCCGACGAGCTTGGCCAGCTGCTCGTTCGGCCACCAGCCGGTCGGGATGAACAGGGCCGTGATCAGGCCCCAGGCGATGAACGCCGCGATGTTGGGCATGATCATGCCCGCCAGATACCCGCCGAACCGCTGGATCGTGGCCTGCAGGCCCGGTCCCTCGCGGTGCTTGAGATCCGCCGTCGATGTCATTGGTCCCTCTCCCTTCGATCCTCGCATGTGCTCCCCGGTCGCTTCGCTGGATGGCCCGCGGTGGGCGCTCAGGGCGGCATGGCGAGCAGGTCGAGGTGCTGCGTGCCATGTCGCTCGAGCTGGACCGCGCCCCGCTGGATGTCATGTGGCGCGGGCATCCCGGAGCCGGGTTGCAGGACGGCGGCGGCGCCCCACGCCAGCCCTTCGACCAGCGCAGCCTCGCCCTTGCCGCCGCCGGCCAGGAAGCCGGCGAGCATCGCGTCACCCGCACCGACCGAACTGAGCGGGGAGACCGCCGGCGTTCGCCCGTGGATGGCACCGTCGGCATCGACAAGCACGGCGCCGTCGGCGCCGAGGCTGGCCAGGACGGCACCCGCGCCGAGGTCGCGGAGGCGGTTGGCACCCTCGATGACATCGCCGATCGTCCGGGCTCGCTTGCCGGTCACCTCGGCGAGCTCGTCACGGTTCGGTTTGACGAGGGTCGGACCGGCGGCCAGCACGGCTTCCAGCGCGGGACCGCTCGTGTCGATCGCGACGCAGGTCCCGGAACCCGCCAGTGACCGGACAAGGTCGGCATAGACATCGGCCGGCATCCCCGGCGGGAGGCTGCCGCTCGCGACGAGCCAGTCGGCGGATTCGACCGCGCTCCTGACCGCCGCGAAGACCGCGCTGAGCTCATCGTCGCTGAGCTGCGCGCCCGGTTCGTTGAACTTGGTCGTCGTCCCGTCCGGCTCGACCACGGTGATGTTCGATCGGATCGCCCCGTGGATACGGACCGCCACGATCTCGATGCCCGTGTCGCGCAACAGCGCGATGAGGTGCTCGCCTTCCGCACCGCCGACGGCGACGACCGCGCGGGTCGGCAGGCCGTGACTGGCCAATGCCCGGGAGACGTTGATCCCCTTGCCGCCCGGGTCCACCCGGACACCCAGAGCTCGCATGACCTCGCCGCGTGCGAGCGTCTCGACCTCGACCGTCCGGTCGACGCTGGGGTTGAGGGTCAGCGTCACGATCATGCCAGCAGGACCTTCAAGCCCCGCGATCGCAGCTCGTCGGCCAGCTGCAGGTCGAGGCCAGAATCGGTGATCAGGGTGTCGATCTGGTCGAGCTCGGCGAAGCGCGACAGGTGGTCCTGGCCCACCTTCGTGTGGTCGGCGAGCACGACCGAGCGCCGGGCGGCCTTGATCATCGCGCCCTTGACGGCGGACTCGGTCGTGTCCGGCGTGGTCAGGCCCCGCTCGGCACTGATCCCATTCGTCCCGATGAATGCGACGTCGACGTACGTATCGGCCAGCGCGTGAAGGGCCCACGCGTCGACCGCGGCCTGGGTCCGTCCGCGAACGCGGCCACCCAGGATCAGGACCGTGATATTCGGCCGGACCGAGAGCGACATCGCGATCGGAAGGGCATTCGTCAGGACGACCAGCTCACGATCCGAGGGCAGCGCCTCGGCGAGCCGGGCCGTCGTGGTCCCCGCGTCCAGGAGGATCGAGCCCTCGTCGGGGAGCTCGTCGAGCGCCCGTCGGGCGATGCGCTCCTTCTCCTCCGTGAGGACGCCGACTCGAGCGGCCAAGGCGGGCTCGAACCCGAGTCGTTCGATCGGGATCGCACCCCCGTGAACGCGACGGAGGAGGGCATGGCGCTCCAGCGTCGTCAGATCGCGCCTGACCGTCTCCGTCGTCACCCCCAGCTCGTCGGCGATGGCGGCCACTTCGACCCGGCCGCCGGCGCGGGCGCGCTCGACGATCCAACGCTGTCGCTCCTCGGCATACATGTTGGCTAGGTCTTGTTTCATCTGTGTTTCGCTTTATATCGTTGGGTTTGGTTGGTGTCAAGAGGGCGGGGCGAAATCCGAAGAGCCATTGCCACTTCGATGAAAGACGGCGCCCGCGCAGATTGGAACTCACCCTGACCCGTTCGGCGCTATCCAGGCGCCGAGCGTCCCCGGTCGTTCGCAGGCATCGCATGAAGGTCGACTGGAAGCCCGAGCGATGACCGACGTGACGGCGGTCACGGCTGCACTGTCGGCATCGTCCTGGCGACGCGACGAAGGCCGCCGCCTCTCCTACGAAGCGGAGCGCACGCTTTGCTGCTGGGTGATCGAACCACGCTCACGCAGCTCCAACCACGTCTCGACCGGCGCTGGGCGACCGAGGAGATAGCCCTGCCCGAGCGTCACACCCAGATCGATCAGCGTTGCAAGCTCGGCGTCTGTCTCGATCCCTTCGGCGATCACTTCACAGTCGGCCGCAGTGGCGAAATGGACCAGGCCGGCGACGACGGCTTGGCGACTCAGGTCCAGATCGACGCCACGCACCAGACCGATATCGACCTTGACGATATGTGGCCGAAGCTCAACGAGATGGTTGAAGTTGGCGATCCCCGCACCCGCATCGTCGACCGCTAGACGCACGTCGGCGCCCAACGCAAGGACTGCGTCTCGGAGCGGTGCATAGGCCGAGATCGTCTCGTGCTCGGTGATCTCCAGGACGAGAGGACGGGATCGCAGCCCCAGGATCTGACGCAGGTCCTCGACGTCGGCCAGGAGCGGCGGCGAGACGTTCAGACTGAGCCAGGAGTGTCCCGGGAGACGACGAGCTTCGCGGAGCGCCGCTGTCAGGGTCGCCCGCTCGAGCGCACGACCAAGACCGCAATCCAGGGCGGTCGCGAACACCTCGTCGGGGCGCGAGCCGTCCGCGAACCGGGTAAGCGCCTCGAAGCCGATGGCGCCCCCGGTCGCCAGATCGACGATCGGTTGATATACCGGCCTGAAGGTGCCGGCATCGATGATCGTTCGGATGTGCTCCTGCGCCATCGCTCGACGGCGAGCCAGGGCGATAGCGGGTGCCTGAAGCCGCTCCTCGTCGACTTTGCGCGCGGTGATGTCTCGCGCGACGGCATAGAGCCAGGCGCCGTCCGCCGAGGGCGACGATGTCCATTCGAGCCAGCGATATCGGCCGTCCTTGTGCCGATACCGATTTTGGAAATTGACGACCGACTGGCCGGCCGCGACCTGGCGCTCGGCCTCCCGATTGGTGGCCTCGATGTCGTCGGGATGGACGAAGTCGACGAACGGCCTGGCACAGAGCTCCTCTGCCTCGTAGCCGAGGGCCGTGGTCCAAGCCGGGTTGACGCGCACGAAGTAGCCTGCGGCATTCGCCGTGACGAGGAGGTCCTTGGACACGTCAAAGAACCGATCACGCTCCTCGAGCGCCGCTTGACGCTCCACGTCGGTCCGACTTGCCGAGCGGACCCCAGAGCGGATCACCCACCCCAGCACCGCAAACAGGATGAAGAGCACGGGTACGAATCTGTCGAGAGCGGGCGCTCCGACCCACCAGGCCACGAGGGCTGCCCCACCGATCGCCATGCAGGCGGCGCCAGCCACTGAGGCAAGGCCATCGCTCCGGACTCGCCGGAGGCGCTCGGAAACGATCGGGATATCAAACGCGACGATCCTGGACATGGGCGCTCTCCCAGCGACGTGATGGGAGCCTGCCCCTGTAGCACGAGGTTCGTCATCACCCATCGGTCCGGTCGCGCCAGCCCATTCGGTGCCGCGCCATCACAGTCAGGCGGGGTCGGTCCCCGTCGCGTCGATCGCGACCATGTCGACGGATGTGGCGTGTCGGAGGGTCTTGGCGATCGTCGAGTCCTCGGCGCCGAACCGTGCCAGGTCGAGCAGGACCGCTTCGGCGGCCGCGCCCGAGACGTCGACGTGTCTAACGCCGTTCGAGTGCCATGGCGACGAGGCGCAGGTCGTCGACCAGGCCCGCCAATGCTGCCTCGCGCCGGTCTGCGCCGCGGGCCCGCAGGATGGCGGACGGATGGATGGTCGCGATCACCAGTGGGGCAAGGTCGGATGCCAGCGGCCGGCCATGATCGCGGGTGACGCGGATCGATGGTCCGAGGAGTGCGGCCGCCGCGGTGGCCCCGAGCGCGACGAGCGCCTGCGGCCGAACGAGGGCCAGCTCCGCATGGACCCAGGGGAGGCAGGCACCGACCTCCGCGCGGTCCGGTCGCTCATGGAGTCGGCGCTTGGAGCGCGGGTCGGGTCTCCACTTGAAGTGCTTGACGACGTTGGTGACGAAGGCCTGTTCGCGATCGATCCCGGCCGCCTCCAGCGCCCGGTCGAGCATCTTGCCCGCCGGGCCGACGAACGGCGCGCCCTCCAGATCCTCGCTGTCGCCAGGCTGCTCGCCGACGAGCATCAGCGGGGCAGGGACCGGACCGTCTCCAAAGACCGTCTGCGTCGCGCGTTCCCAGAGGTGGCACGAACGGCAACCGGCGGCGGCGCGGCGAAGGTCCGCGCCCGTCGCGCCATCGGCGGCCGCTTGCGGCGCGGCGGCCGCGCGGTCCTCGGGATCGACGGCGTCGAGGTCGATCACCGATGCCTGGCGGTTGGTCTCGATCGCCATCCCAGCATCGTGGCAGCGGGCGTCCGTCGGGAGCGCGCCGGGCGGACGAGCCGCCATTACAGCCGACTCACAGCACGACTACCGCGTCCTGGGCAGATCAACTGGCGGCGAAGGCCTCGCGGCATGCGGCGTCAAACGCATCCCTCCCATGCAAGGTTTCGGCGAGGATGATGGATCGCGCGATGGCGCTGTCGGCCACGAACTCAGGCCAACCGATCGCGGGTCGCGATGGTCCGAAGTCGAACTCCGACCCCTGCTTCACGCCAACGGCGCCGACGGCCGCCAGATGGAGCTCGCACCATTTCTTGGCCGACGTGCCGCCGCCGTCGCAGCCCAGGAGCACGACCGCAGCAAGTGCCAAGGTGACGGCAAGGCGCACGTTCTACCCTCAAGTTCGATAGCCAGCGGCGAGGTTAGGACGTAGCGTACGCGGCAAGTGGCAGGGGAAGCATGCGCATCGTGGCTTTGGTCGTGCTCGCGGCGATGTTGGCGGGATGCTCCGCCGGCGCCCCGAGCGCGACGACGCCACCAGTCGCCATCAGCCAGGACCAAGCCGTCGCCGCGGCTCGAGCCGCGCGTCCCGACGCGGCCAGTTTCGTCAGTGCCAGGCTCGGGCCGCTCGCGGGATTCGACGGAAATCTGAACGTCCCAGGCAACCCTCTGGTCTGGGCCGTCACGTTCAGCGGGTCGTTCCCGCTCGGCTGCGGCCCGGCACCTGCGCAAGGTTCGACCCCCGGACCATGCCCGCCACCGGCCACGAGCACGACGGTCTTTGTCGATGCCGCGACGGGCACCTTCGTGGCAGGCGTGATGCCGGCCATCAAGTAGCAAACAAATCATGCAGACCGGGTCGTCGGGCCGGCTGGGTCTACGCGAGCCGGCGCAGGAACCAGAGGACGAAGAGGCCGATGAGCCACGGGACGGCGAGCACGATCGCCAGTCCGACGCCGACGATCCAGCCGATCGGCCCGAACGCCGTCAGCACCGCGACGACCGCGGGGAGGGCGATCGCCCAGAGGACCATGAGGATGGTCAGCGGCCCGTGCAGCACGCTGCGGCGGGGTTCGACGTAGATGACGTGCGGTTGTGACTGGATCACCGGATGGTTCCCTTTGCCTTGGGCGATCGTCGCCCGTCTATCCGGATTGTCTCAGAGGTCGGCGTCGTCGTCTGAAACGGTCGACTGATCCCTGACGTCGTTGTTCGCTGAGCCAGGTCAGACCAATTCCAGATATGCGCTCGCGAGAATGTTTCCGGCGGCGTCCGTGATCGTGACCTGGTAGGGCCCGGCGACCGTGACGGCCGGGATCTGATACGCCATGAGCGTACTACCCGCGGCGATCTGTGCGCCGCCGAGCGGCAGGGTGCTGGCTGACCCCACGATCTCCACCTTCAGATACTCACCGTTCGACGGGCGGGCGAGAGACGCGACCATGGCCACTGGCGAAGAGGCCGATTGTCTCGCCCGTCGACCCGTCAACACGAACGTGCCCGTATCGACCCTCTGCCCGAACCAGATGACACCGGACGGCGGGACATTGGCCGGATCGACCACGCCATTGTTGGCGCGGTTGGTGAGCACGTAGCCCGCGATCGCGAGACCGACAACGATGAGGACGACGGCGAGGATCGCGGGCGTCCCGATGCGCCTCCTGCGGGCGGGCACGACGGGCGGAGGCAACGATGTTGCCGGATCGGTCCCGCCGTAGGCCGACCCGCACGATGGGCAGGCCTGCACACCGATCACGCGAGGTTCCCCACAGCTGGGGCAGGAGCCAGAGTCGGTCGAGCTGGTCATGACCGGCACCATGGTTGCACGCGGCCACACCGACCAGCAGCGGTAGCTATGTCCCGGATGTCAGCGCCGGTGTCACGGGTTCCGTTTCGGGACGGAGCAGGTGTCGTCACCCAGAAGGCGGCTGATGCGATGGCGGTTGCCGGCGACCCGGGCGTAGCTCCATTCCACGAATCTTCTGCCTCCCGGCATGCGGGCCACCACGGCGATAGGTCGCAGAGCGGGGATCTCCTGGGCGATCCTGGTCCACGCGGCGCCGGCGGAGTCCCAACGACCTTCTGAGTCCCGGACATGCATCGCGTCGAGAAGCACGGCGGTGGGCGGCGCGTCCAGGATCTGGCCGGCGGCTTGGAGTGGCAGGAGACGAAGGCGCCCGGCCCTGTCGAGGCGACGCAGGAGGCTCGCGGACCGACTGCAGAGGCCGCAGTCTGCGTCGTATAGAACGAGAAGTCGCGATATCCGCTTCGGAGTCTCGTGGTTCATGCTGCCAACGTGCTACTGATGTATAGCGAGTATCGATCCGACAACTAACTACTGTCAAAGGCACGCTTACGCATGCTGTCGCCGGCCGATTCTCGGACTACCCGCCGAGCCCTGGCGTGTGCGCATACGCGGACAGGGCCGGCTGGCCGCCCAGGTGGGCGTAGAGCACGCGCGAGCCGGGCGGGATGTCGCCGGAGCGGATCATCCCGATAAGGCCAGCCATCGATTTGCCCTCGTAGACAGGATCGGTGAGCATCCCCTCCGTGCGGGCCGCCAGCTGGATCGCCTCGATGGTCTGCTCGTCGGGGATCCCGTATGCCGGACCGGCGTAACCCTCCAGCACCGTGATCTCGTCGTCGCGCAGACCGCGCTTGACGCCGATGGCATCTGCGGTCGCGCGGGCGATGCTGGTCACCTGGGCCACGGTCTTGTCAAGGGTCTTGGACGCATCGATGCCGATGACCCTTCGGTC
>DASYJV010000381.1:0-5159 GCA_035996105.1 Candidatus Limnocylindrales bacterium
CGCAGGCTCCACCAGGCGCGCGCGGCGAAGAGGCTCTGGGTGTCGTCGTAGACCACCACCGTCGTGTCGTCGGTGATGCCGGCCCGGGCGGCCAGCGTCGCGATCCGATCCGGGCTGGTCAGCAGGATCGCCTCGCCGTTCTCGCCGTCGTCGACGAGCTCGGTCCGCCAGTCGACCAGCACCGCTCCCGGGATGTGGCCCTTGGCGTGGACGGCCGGTGCGGTGCCATCGGGGCGCCATCGGAGGTCGAGCACCCGGATGCCGAAGCGGCCGAGATTTTCCGCCAGCCACTCGGTCGTGGCCAGGATCTCGGGACGGGCCAGGCCACTCACCTCGGTATCATACGGACCGTGGTCGCCCCGTTCATGTCCGATCCCGAGAAGCTGACGGCGGTCCGAGCGGCCCTCCCGGCGCTCGGGGCCGGGATCTACCTGAATACCGGGTCTGTCGGGCCCCTGCCGGCCGAGACGGCCGCGGCGATGGCCGAGATCGCCGAGCACGAGCGCGACCTCGGCCGCGCCCACCCCGACGATCTGGCCGAGACGCTGGCCCGCATGGCCGAGGCGCGGGCGGGCGTGGCGGCGGTGCTCGGCACGGATGTCGGCTCGGTCGGGCTGACCCATTCCACCACCGACGCGATGAATATCGCGACGCTCCTCCCCGACTGGCGCGCCGGCGGACGCGTGGTGACGACCACGCAGGAGCATCCCGGCGGGCTCGGACCGCTGTATGCCCTGCGTGAACGGGCTGGGGTGGAGATCGCATTCGTCGAGCCCGACGCCGAGGGCGACGAGGGCCGGACGCTCGCCGCGTTCGATGCCGCGATCACGGCCGGGACCCGGCTCGTCTCGATCTCGCACGTGCTCTGGACCACCGGCGCGGTCTTGCCGGTCGCGGGGATCGCGGCGCTCGCCCACGACCGCGGTGCGCTCGTCGTCGTCGATGGCGCGCAGGCTGCGGGCGCCATCCCGTTCCGCTTCGATGAGCTCGGCGCCGACCTGTACGCCGTGCCGGCCCAGAAGTGGCTCCTCGGTCCGGAAGGGATGGGCGCACTCGTCGCCGACCAGGCCTCGATCAAGCGGTTGGTGCCCGCGCTCGGTGGCTGGTTCGCCTTCGAGCGCGTCGACAGCCGGGGCGAGGCCGTCTGGTGGCCCGATGGTCGGCGCTTCGAGGCGACCGGCTTTCATCGGCCATCGGTCGTCGGGATGGCTCGCTCGATCGGCTGGCTCTCGATGTACGTCGGTCTCGAGTTCGTCCACCGGCGCGGGATGGCGTTGGCCGCGCTGGGAGCGGCTCGCCTCGCGGCGATCCCGGGGGTGCGGGTCCTGACGCCGACCCAGGCGATGGCCACCATCGTCACGTTCCGCATCGACGGCTGGCCCGCCGAGGCCGCGCTCGACGAGCTCGGCTCGCGGGTATTCGCCATCGCCCGGACCATCGCGAGTCTCGACGCGGTCAGGATCAGCACCGGATTCTTCACCAGCGAGGATGAGCTCGAGCGGTTCGCCGAGGCGGTGGCGCTGCTCGCCTCGCACCTCCCCGGGACGTTGCCGCGCCGCCGGCTCCTCGCCGTCCTGGGGGAGGCGTGACCCACCGACGCACCCCGGCGATCGTGCCCAGGCGACGATCGTGGGCCGAGGTCCGCTGGCGCCAGTTCCGCCATGCGCCCCGCCCCATCGTCCGTGCGGTCGCCGCAAGCCTGAGCGTCGCGATCGTCCTGGCGGTCGCCTACCTGGTCTACGACGTCGCGCTCAGCCGGGGCGTGGTCCTCCCTGGCGGCGATCTGCGGACCCTCGCGATCGCCATCTACATCGTCCTCGTCCTCGTCATCGGGAGCGTCGCCACCTATCTCGCGGTGCCGCAACCGCGAGGCTCCGGCAGCGACACGCATCGGAGCGGGTGGAGCGCTGCCCTGGGGTTCTTCGCCGCGGTCCCCATCGCCTACCTCGTCATGGTCGTGACCGTCCAGATCGTCCGCCCGTTGCTCGGCTGAGGGCCGTCAGGAACGCTCCAGCTACGGGACCGCCAGCCCGAACATCCCGATCCGCGGTACCCTGCCGCAGGCAGATCCCAGCGAACGTCCGACCCGATCGAGCGCCGTTCCCAGCCGAGGTTGGCATGTCCGTCGACGAGAAGCAGCTCGCGCCACCGCAGCTGTACGGGGCACCCGCCTACGCCCGGCCGCCGGTCGCCGTGCAACCGGCCGTCCGACCGTTCGATCCCGACGAGCTGCCCATCGAGGCCGACCAGACGGAGGCAGAGCGCCGGCTCGCGGCGAGCCTCCGCGGACGCGCCTGGGCGGCGGATGGCGTGCATCTCGGCGAAACCGTTTCGAATGAGGGCGCCGCGCCGGGTCGCGGGCTTCGGCCACGTCTATTCAGCCTGCGGGCGATGGCCGGCCGCCTGCTCGGTGGCGACTGATCGAGGGCGTCGTCCTCGTCGTCCTGGTCAGCCGGCCCGGGCGAGACCACGGCACGCATCGGCGTGGTAGGGGAGGGTGGACTCGAACCACCGACATCCGAGGTATAAGCTCGGCGCCTCTAACCGACTGGGCTACTCCCCCATCGAGGGCAGTCTATGCCCGCGAGGTCTACCAGGTCGGCGGCGTGCGCCCGATCGCGCCGGCTTCGCGGACCCGCGCCAGGAGGTGGTGCCGTCGGCCGGCGCTCAGGCTGCGCTGTCGGGGCAGCGCCGCGATCCAGGCGGGGATCTGCTCCGGGGTGATCACGGCGCACAACGGTGACCGTGCGATCGAGAGGTCGGGCGTGACCAGCGCGGCATAGACCCGCACCACGAAGTCGAGGTCGCCGTTGGTCAGCCAGTGGCGGACGCGTTCGGCGTCGCGAGTGACACGGTCGATCGGATGCTCGGTAGGGCGCCAGCCCTCGCGCGTGTGCGCTTCCCACGACACCCCGACCCGGCGGATCGAGTCACTGGACTCCAGGGCGTGGACGACGGCGACGCCGAAGGGCCCGACGACGACCTCCGGGATGGGGCGTCCCGCCTGCGGGATGATCCCCGTGGCGACGACGACCTCGGGCGAGAGCTGGGAGATCGCCCGAAGGACCGGCGAGCGATGCACCGAGTGCGACCGGACGGAGGCCACTGTCGCGGCCACCAGGTTCGTCCCGGCGACGAGCAGGGCCCCGCCGGCGATCAATGACAGCGCCCAGACCAGCATCGCGACCGTCACTTGATTCCCGCCTCGCCCGCCGGGGACCAGGCCCGAGACGAGCGGTGTCGCGATGACCATGAACGCGAAGCTCAGGCCGACGGCCACGAGCACGGACCCGAGCAGCGTGTCGCTGACGATCCTGGCGAGATGTCGCTCGGGTGTCGGCTGGGAGGTCAGGTGCATCCACGCACCCTGCGGCCCGCTGTCATCGGCGCCAATGATCATTCCGGGTCATCGATCCACGGCGGTCGGCCCACCCGCCCGTCAAGACCACACCAGACCATTCCGGGGCCGTTGGCAGCGCGCAACGGAAACGCCGGCGGCCCACTGGTCGGCTTGCAGGACCGGGACCCCCGTACCATTGCTCGCCCTCTCGCGGCCGGACATCCTCGATGCGCAGCGGGCGTCATGTCCCGCGTGGGGAGACGCATTTGCTCGTCAGGCATCGAAAACGACGCCAGGTGGCGCAGTCGTGGCTCGGGGCGATGGTCGCCACCGCGCTGCTGCTCGTCGCATTCGCCGGCCCGATCGCCGCGGCACAAGGCAACACGAGCCTGTCGAACGCCGTGGTCTCGCCGCGGACGGGGACGCCGACGACCACGATCGCGATCTCGGTCGTCTATCGGAGCCAGAACCAGTCGCGCGCGCAGGCGGTCTCCGCGCAGATCGGCGACCTCACCGTGCTGATGGCCGGCGGCGATGGGAACGTGGCTGCCGGGATCACCTACCGCTGGTCGGGCACGTTGCCGCCGGGGACCTACGCGATCGTGCTCGCCGCACGAGCCCAGGACCACGGACATGCGACGCTCGATGCGGGCACGGTCACCATCTCGCCTGTCCCCACGCCGACGCCGAGGCCGACGCCCATCCCGACCCCGGTCCCGACGCCGCGGCCGACCCCCATCCCGACGCCACGACCCACGCCCGTCCCGACGCCACGACCCACCCCCGTCCCGACGCCACGACCGACCCCGGTCCCGATCGTCACCCCGCGTCCGACCGCGACGCCCGCATCGACCCCGAGGCCGACCCCCCGACCGACCGGCAGGCCGACGACGGCGCCGGTCCTGGCGACACCGGGGCCGACCGCGACCCCCGGGACGACCCCGGCCGGGACGCCGACCACCGGGCCGACCTTCCCTTCGGCTCAACCCACCGCGGCGGTCACGCCGGCGCCACCGAGTCCATCCGGGTCATCGCCAGCCGCGACCTCACCGATCACCGCGGTCGCTGGGACGGGCACCGGAGACACGGGTGGGACGGGTGGCTCGGGTGGACCGCCGGCTACGCCCATCGGTGGCCCGACCGATCCGGCCGGATGGGGCGCCGTCACAGGCCTGCTCGGGTTCGCCGGTCTCCACAGCCCGGCCTTCCCCGGCCTTGCCGTGATGCCCACGCTGGTCACGACGACCGGGGTGGTGGCAACGGCGATGGCATTCGGGTTGTTCGGACGCCGGCGCCGCGACGATGACGACGATGCCGGCGCCGACGGCATCCTGGCCGCCGCCGCGGCGAGTGGCATCAGGGTGGTGCCTCGCGACATGGTCGGGTCGGTCGCGCTCGGCGACACGCGCGCCCCGGAGGACACGATCGCCGTGGACGCCGCCCCCGTCGCGGATGTCGTCGACGTCGAGGAGCTGATCCCGCGCTGGCGACGGCCGTCGCTGATCCAGGCGCGCAAGGCAGACCCGGCTCGCGACAACCTGCCCGCTGCGCGCCTGACCTTTGATCGTGGCCTGGTCGGACCACTCGACGGCCGCGAGCGACGCGTCGTCAGGTACCGCGTCGTTCGCCTGCTCGATGCGCCCGATGAGCTCCGGGGTCTTGAGCTCGGCTACCTGGACCGTGGCGACGAGGTCCAGCTGCTCGAGAGATACGGCGCCTATTGGCTTGTCCTGAGCCCCGACGGCCAGCAGGGCTGGATCCACAAGATGACCCTTGGCGAGATCGTCGATGGCGATGCGCCAGTCTCCGATGGCCCCGT
>DASYJV010000382.1:0-1805 GCA_035996105.1 Candidatus Limnocylindrales bacterium
CCGCCGAGTTCGCCGGCGGCCTTGTCGACGCCCGTCTTGGCCGCCGCGAAGTACTGGTTGACGATGTCCTTCGGCAGGTAGCCGATGGTCGGGGCTCCGGCGGCCCCGGATCCCGCCGCCGACGCTGCGGCCGACGCCGCGACCGAACTGCCGGCCGACGCGGCCGTGGACGGCGCCGACGACGAGCCGCCGCCGGAGCATGCCGCGAACACCATGATGGCGACGCTTGCGAGGGCGATCGATCGCCCGATGGATGTGCGTTTCAAGACCATGTCCTCCTCTACCGGTGTGAGCCCTCACCTACGATGGCGACCGAGTCGGCCGGCGGAGGCCGACCTCCGCGAACTCGATCGGCTGCCGATCTGGCCTGGTGAGCAAAGGTTGGGATGACGACCGAGAGGATCAGGAGCAGCCCGAGGGCGATGCTCTGGACCTCGACCGACACGCTGGCGAGACGCAGGGCGTTCTGCATGACCGCGACGACGAGCGCCGCCAGGACGACGCCGGGGATCGTCCCCGAGCCGCCAAAGATGTTGACGCCGCCGAGGAGCACCACGGTCACGACCGTGAGCGTCATCCCCTGACCGGCATCGGCGCGGGCCGTCGAGAGGCGGGCGGTGAGGATGATCCCGGCCAGCGCCGCGATCAGCCCGGACAGGACGAACAGGCCGACCCTGATGCGGGTGACCCGCACGCCGGAGAACCGGGCGGCACCCGTGTTCTTGCCGATGGCATAGATCTGCCGGCCGAGCCAGGTCCGATGGAGCACGACCCCGAGGACGAGCGCCAGGAGCAGGAAGATGACGAATGGCCACGGGATGAGCGTCCCCGGGACGTGCCCGAAGCCGAGCTCCGTGAAGCCGGCGGGGAAGTCGCTGACGCCGCGCGGGCCGAGCACGATGAGTGCCAGCCCGCGGAAGAGGGCGAGTGTGCCCAGGGTCACGACCAGCGAGGGCAGCCCGCCGCGGGCGATGAGCAGGCCGTTGAGGAGGCCGCCCAGCGCTCCGATCAGGAGCACCGCGGGGATCCCGATCCAGAGCGGCACGCCCGCTGCCCAGAGGAAGCCGAGGACGGCGCTCGAGAGACCGGCCATCGACTCGACCGACAGGTCGATCTCGCCCGCCACGATGATCAGGGTCATCGGCAAGGCCATGATCGCGACTTCCATGAGGGCCGTGATCAGGTTCGCGAAATTGCCGGGCGTCAGGAAGAAGGTCGACAGGGTGGTGCCCAACAGCACGAGCCCGAACAGGGCGACGACGAGAAGCGTCTCCCAGCGGGCCAGGAGCTGGAGGCCCGGGCGCCGAACGCCGGTGGGCATGGGGCCGCTCATCGGGAGCGGTGTCCGACGGTGGCGCGCTGGATCCGCCGCAGGATGATGGCATCCGCGCTGATGGCCAGCAGGATGACCAGACCGTAGATCGCCTGGAGCCAGAACTGCGACAGGCCGACGAGGATCAGCGCGTTGGCGATGAACCCGAGGAAGAGGGCGCCGAGCGCGGCGCCGACCAGCGTCCCGGAGCCGCCGAAGATGTTGACGCCACCGACCACCGCCGCCGCCACGACCGCGAGGACCACCCCGGTCGCCGACGTCCCGTTGATCGTCCCGAACTCGATCACCCACATGACGCCGGCCAGGCCGGCCAGCAGGCCACACAGCGAGAAGGCGATGAAGACCACGAGCCGGGCGGGGATGCCCAGGATGGCTGCGGCCTCGGGATTGCTGCCGACGGCGTACAGCTGGCGACCGAAGCGCGTCGAACGCAGGATCACGGACCCGATGACGACGATGACCAGCGCGATCA
>DASYJV010000383.1:0-8017 GCA_035996105.1 Candidatus Limnocylindrales bacterium
GAGCTCGCCGGCACGCGCGGCGCCGAAACGCTCACCCGGGCCGATGCGATCGCCAACCTCGTGACGGCCTTCGAGGCGGGGCTGCGCAAGACGCTCGCGCGGATGGGGATCAGCGCCGTCGCGTCGTACATCGGCGGGGCGCTGATCGACGTCGTCGACCTTGACGCGACGGTCGTCGCCCGTTGCTTCCCGACCGCCGCCGCCTGGCCTGGCCGGACGACGCTGGTCGATCTTGCGGAGCGGCAGCGCCGACGTCGGGCCGCCGCGCTGGCGATCCCGGAACCGGCGGCGGGCCGCGAGCCTCGGCTCCCCGACCCCGGCTTCGCCCGTTTCCGCGCCGACGGCGAGGCCCATCTCTTCGCCCCCCGGATCGCCGGCGAGATCACCCTGCTCGCGGTCGGCGGTCCCGACGGCATCGCCCCAGGCGCTCTCGACGAGCGGCTCGGCCGCTATCGAGCGGCCCTGGCCCGCCCAGCGACCGACGTCGCCGTCCCGCGCGATGAGCTGCGCATCCGGTCGGGCCGTGCCACGCCCTCGATCGCGCTGGACCAGGTCGAGGATGCCCGGGCGATCGTCCGACGATTCGTCGTCTCGGCCATGAGTGTCGGTGCGCTCAGCCCGGAGGCGCACCAGGCACTGACCATCGGGATCCAGCGAGCGGGTGGAGCGGCCAACACCGGCGAAGGCGGCGAGGACCCGGCGTGGTACCTGCCCGGCCCCGATGGCAGGCGCCACGACGCGCGGATCAAGCAGGTGGCCTCGGCACGGTTCGGCGTGACCGCGGCGTACCTCGCCCGCGCCGACCAGCTCGAGATCAAGATCGCGCAGGGCTCGAAGCCCGGCGAAGGTGGCCAGCTTCCCGGCCGTAAGGCGACGGCGTATATCGCCGCCTTGCGTCGCGGTCAGCCCGGACAGAGCTACATCAGCCCGCCGCCGCACCACGACATCTACTCGATCGAGGATCTCGCCCAGCTCATCGCCGACCTGCGCGCCATCAACCCTGGCGCACGCATCGGCGTGAAGCTCGTGGCGAGCCGCGGTGTCGGCACGATCGCCGCGGGCGTCGCCAAGGCCGGCGCCTCGTACATCCACCTGTCTGGTCATGCCGGCGGGACCGGCGCGTCACCGCTCTCGTCGATCAAGCACGTCGGCGCGCCCTGGGAGCTCGGTCTGGCCGAGGTCCACCAGGTCCTGCTGCGCAACGACCTGCGCGACCGGGTGGCCCTGCGTACGGACGGCGGGCTCCAGACCGGGCGCGATCTGCTCATCGCGGCGCTGCTCGGCGCCGAGGAGTTCGCATTCGGGACCGCGGCGCTCGTCGCGATCGGCTGCGACATGGCGCGCCAGTGTCATCTCGACACGTGTCCGACCGGGATCGCCACCCAGCGGGAGGACCTGCGCGCGAAGTTCACCGGCACACCCGACGACGTCGTGCGCTATTTCACCGCGATCGCCGAGGACCTTCGCCGCGAGCTGGCGGCGGTCGGGGCGCGATCCGTCGGCGAGATCGTCGGCGAGAGCGGGCGGCTGCTCCGCGCCATCCCGGCGGCTCGCAGGGAGCTCGCGCCGGTCATCGCGTCGGCGCGCTGGCCGGCCACGCCGGCACGTCGTGAGAACCCTGCCGGGGCCGGCGCCGAGATCGGGCACGCACCCGCCTCCACGCTCGAGATCGGGATCGCCTCGGCGTTCCGTGGCCAGGGCTCCGTCACCGCCGCCGGTCTGCGGCTGACCACCGCCGACCGATCGTTCGGCGCCGGTCTGACCGGGGCGCTGGAGCGCGGCGAGCTCCACGGCCCCATCCGGCTCGAGCTCAGCGGTGCGGCCGGCCAGTCATTCGGCGCGTTCGCCGGACCCGGCGTCCAGCTCCGACTGGTCGGTCAGGCCAATGACTACGTCGCGAAGGGGCTGTCGGGCGGCTCGGTGACGGTCGTCCCCGAACCCGACCTCGCCGCCGAACCGAATGCCGAGGCGATCGCCGGCAATACCGCGCTCTATGGCGCGACCGGTGGCCGGCTCCACCTGGTCGGGCGGGCGGGGATGCGCTTCGCCGTGCGCAACAGTGGGGCCGAGGCCGTGGTCGAAGGGATCGGCCCGCACGGCTGCGAATACATGACCGGCGGGACCGTCGTCGTCCTCGGCCCCGTCGGCGCCAACTTCGGCGCCGGGATGACCGGCGGCCGGGCCTACTTGTACGACCCCAGCGGCCGGCATACGGCGGCCCTCGACGAGCGCAGCGTCGTGGCGGTCCGACTCGCCTCCGCGCTGGCCGATCGGCCCGATGGCCAGTCCCGCGTCATCGAGCTCATCCGGCTCCTCGACGCCCACCGCGGCGCGGGCTCAGCGCTGGCCGGCCGCCTTCTCGATGAGGCCGACCTCGCCGCGCGTTTCTGGCTCGTCGAGCCGGTCCCGGCGGTCAGTGCGGCCGATGTCGCCGCGACGCAACCCGACCGCAACCCGGCCGTCCCCGTTTCGACGCCGACGGCAGAGCTCCCGATGCCTACCCTCGAACGAACATGGGGCACCGTCACTCCCGGGTGACGCTCCATCGGCCCCGCTCGAGCCGCCCCGCTCGGACTCCCCAGACCGGAAGGTGTTCGCGATGATCCATCCCTCCGACTCCGAGACTCGCAGCACCGCCGCCGTTCGTGACGGGCGCGAGGCGCCGGTGACCTGTGCCGCCTGCGGCTGCCGGCTGACCGCGAACGGGGGCGCCTTCGTGCACTTCAATCCGCTCGATGGGCGCGATGCCCGCGGCTGTCGCATCGACTGCGCGGACGCCGTCCACGATGTCAGCGGCCGCCCGATCGCCTTCGTCGTCTAGCCCGGATCGGCAATCGCGCGGCGGCGCGGACGCTACTGGGTCCGTTCCTCATCCTCGACCACGACCCGATAGCCGACGCCGCGGACGGCGACGACCTGCGGCCCACCCGCCGCCTGGACCTTGGAGCGAAGACGCGCCAGGTGCGGCTTGAGCCAGAGGAGATCCGGATCGGTCTCGGCCGGCCAGCCGGCGCGTGCCAGCTGGAGGTGCGGGACGATGTCGCCGCGGGCTCGAACGAGCGCCTCGAGCAGCCGGAATTCCGTCGGCGTCAGCGTCAGCGCCACATCGCCGACGCGCGCTTCGTGGCGTCCGGGCTCGAGCACCAGCTCGCCGGCCGTGAGCGGACCGCTGGTCATCCCGCCGGGTCCGCCGGTCCGGTCCACGCGGCGCATGACGGCCGCGATCCGGGCGAGCAGCTCGGCCTTGCCGAACGGCTTGGTGAGGTAGTCGTCCGCACCGAGCCCGAGCGCCCGTACCTTCGCGGCCTCGCCGCTCTCGCCCGAGACGATGAGGATCGGGGCAGGCCCGACGGCGCGCATCTGGCCGGCCACGTTGAAGCCGTCCGGCCCTGGCATCGCGAGGTCGAGCAGGACGAGATCGGGGTGCTCCTCGCGGAAGCGCTTGACGGCGGTCAGGCCGTCGTAGGCGGTGATGACCTGGTGGCCCTCGGTGCCCACCAGGGCGGTGATCGCCCCAACCATCGCCGGGTCGTCGTCCACGACGAGGATTCGGAGAGGGCGCGTGCTCATCGTGATCATGGTCCTCGCTCTAGCTGCTCAGATGGCCACGGCGGCCGGGAGCGCCACGACGAATCGGGCGCCATGGGGGAGGGCGGGTTCGCACCACAGGCGCGCCCCCATCGATTCGCCGAGTCGTTTCGCCGCATACAGGCCGATCCCCGACCCGCGGGCGGTATGGGTGTCGCGGCGGGCATAGGGTTCGAAGATCCGCTCGCGCCATTCGTCGGGGATCCCGGGCCCCTCGTCGGAGACCCCCAGCAGCACGACACCCTCGACGAGCGACCAGTCGATCCGGATGGCGGTGTCCGGCGGCGCGTACTTGACGGCGTTCTCGACGAGGTGCTCGAGGATCTGGCGAAGCCGGGGAGGGTCGGCCAGCGGCTGGAGCTTGAGGCTCGGCGTGACCTCCACCGGGTGCTGCTGGAGGATCGGGCGGAGCGAAGTCACCACCTCGGTCACAAGCGCCCCGAGATCGACTGGCGTGACCGACGCCGGGCCCTCAGGCACGACCCGGACGGATGCGAGGATCGAGTCGACCAGCCGGTCGAGCCGTTCGACCTGCTCGAGCGTCGCCCGGTGCCAGCTCGCCCGCCGGTCGCGTCGCTCCACGTCGCGCGATTCGCGACCGCGCAGGGGCGGCTCGTCGGCCAGCAGGTCGGCATAGGCGCGGACGATCGCCAGCGGCGTTCGCAGCTCATGGGTGACGAGTGCGATGAGCTCGCTGCGAGCCTCGTCGATCGCCTTGAGCGCCTCGACGCGGGCCTCCGCCTCGGATTGCTGCCGACCTTTTTCGATGATCCCGGCGAGGAGGTCGGCGACGGCGCCCAGCTGCGCCAGGTCGTGGTCGCTGAACGTGCGGATCGTCTCGGTCTGGACGTTCAGGACGCCGACGATCTGGTCGTGCCACGTCAGCGGCACCGACAGCATCGAGGCCACGAACCGGCGCTGGTCGATGCCGCGGACCCACAGGAACCGGGCGTCGGCCTTGACATCGGGGATCACCAACGGACGCCGATCGGCGGCGACCCGGCCGGTCACGCCCTCACCGAACGGAACGCGGGCACGCCCGATCTGGAAGCGGTCAAGGCCGTTCGTCGCGGCCAGGGTCAGGTACGCTCCGTCGCGGTCGAGCAGATAGAGCGAGGAGACGTCGGCGTGCAGCACGTCCCGGGTCCGGTCGACGACGGTCTCGAGCAGCTCGTCCCAGGTTCGCGCGGTCGTGGCGAGCCGGGCGACCTCGTGGAGGAAGCGCAGCTGCTCGAGCTGGTCGGCGTTCGCCGACGGCGTTTCGGGGGTCGGACGCGATGGTCGGCGGGCCGCCGAGGGCTCCACGGCGCGGGCGGGCCCGGTCGCACGGTCGGACGCAGAGGCGGTTCGCATGGTCGTCACGGGCATCACCTTACAAGCCTAGGGAAAGGTTGCGACAAGGAAGGTTGCGACCGGGTGCCGGCTTGGACACGGAACGGACCACACGGACGGGCGGCATGAAGCCGGCCGGGAAGGCCGCCGCGACGACGAAGCCGGTGGCCAAGGCGCCGGTGGTCTCCGGCGCGGTCGCCGCCGAGCCGCTGGGGATCGGCACGGCCGGTGCCCGCGACCCGCTCGCGGTCGAGGTCCGCCTGCTCGGCGCGCTGCTTGGCCAGGTCATCTCCGAGCAGGCCGGTCCGGAGTTGTTCGCGCTCGTCGAGCGCATCCGTCGGCGGACGATCGCGCTTCGCCGCGACGACGACCCGCTCGAACGGGCACGGCTCGACGAGGAGCTCCGGGCGCTCGACCTTGGTTCGGCCGAGGCCGTCATCGGGGCCTTCGCGCTCTACTTCGGGCTGGTCAACCTGGCCGAGGCGCAGGGACGCGTTCGCGCCCTCCGTCGGCGGGAGCGCGCGGCGCGTGACGGCATCCTTGAGGATTCGGTGGCCGACGCGATCGCCGGGCTGCGCCGACTCGGTCGCACCGACAGGGAGCTCGACGCGCTCGTCGGCCGCCTCGAGGTCTCGCCGGTCCTCACCGCCCATCCGACCGAGGCACGCCGCCGGACTACGCTGCTCGCGCTCCGGCGCTGCGCGATCCTGCTGGCGCGGCTCGACGACCCGCGCCTGACCCCATCGGAGGATCGCGAGATCCGTCGTCGATTGCGCGAGGAGATCACGCTGCTGTGGCGCACCTCCGACCTGCGACTGATCCGGCCGACGCCGCTGGACGAGGTCCGGACGGCGATGGCCTTCTTCGACGCGACGCTGTTCACGGTCATCCCGCGGCTGTACCGCGCCCTCGATGAGGCGCTCGATCCGCCCATCGGCCGGGCTCCCGGTCCGGCCTCCGATAGCGGTCGGACGGGGACGCGGGCACCCCGGGTCGGAGCGTTCCTGCGACCCGGGAGCTGGATCGGCGGGGACCGCGACGGAAACCCCGGCGTGACCGCCGAGACGACGCTCCGCACCCTGCGCATCCACGCCGACCACGTGCTCCACGGCTACGAGGCGGTCGCGACCCGGCTGATGCAGACCGTGGCCGCGGCCACGTCGGCGGACCAGGTCGCGCGGCCGCTCGCGTCCCGGCTCGCGCGCGACGCCGAAGACCTCCCAGAGACCGACCGCCAGCTGCGCCGCCGCTTCCCCGACGAGCCGTATCGCCAGCGCTTCGGGTTCGTGGCCGAACGGCTCCGCCGGACGCGGGCCTCGCTGGTCGGGGAGCCGGCTCCGCTGACCGGGCGGTACGGGAGCGCGGAAGAGCTCGACACCGAGCTGCTCGAGATCCAGGACGCCCTCATCGCCGATGGCCTCGAGCGGTCCGCCTGGGGCGAGGTCGCGGAGTTGCGCTGGCAGGTCGCGACGTTCGGGTTCCACCTCGCATCGCTCGAGATCCGCCAACACGCCTCCGTCCACGCCGCGGCTCTCGCGGCGATCCGGTCTGGCGCGCCGGGAGGCACCGAGGTCTCGGTCGGGGTGACGCTCGACGAGGTCCTCGCCACGTTCCGGGCGATCGGCGAGGCGCAGACGCGGTTCGGGCCGGGCGCCTGCCATCGCTACATCGTCAGCTTCACCTCCGCGGCGTCCGACGTCACCGATGTGCACGAGCTCGCGCGACTCGCCTTCGCTGGCGTCGACGCTGCCGAACCGCCGGTGCTCGATGTGGTGCCGCTCTTCGAGTCGAGCGAGGCGCTGCACGCCGCCGGTGCGATCCTCGGCGAGCTCCTCGATGACCCGGGTTACCGTGCGCGGATCGTGGCCCGCGGGGACCGACAGGAGGTCATGCTCGGCTACTCCGACTCGAACAAGGAGTCGGGGTTCCTCGCCGCAGCCTGGATGCTCCACCAGGCGCAGTCAGGGCTGGCTGCCGTCGCCCGTGCCCGCGGGGTCACCCTGACGCTCTTCCACGGCCGGGGCGGGGCGCTCGGACGGGGCGGCGGGCCGACGAACCGGGCGATCCTCGGGCAGGCGCCGGGGTCGGTCGACGGCCGGCTCAAGCTGACCGAGCAGGGCGAGGTCATCGCAGCCAACTATGCCGATCCGACCATCGCCCGCCGTCATCTCGAGCAGATGACCGGCGCCATCCTGCTCGCCTCCGCGCCCGAACACGACGCCAATCTCGAGGCGGCGCTCGTCGCCGGGCGGCCGATCATGGACGAGCTGAGCGCGCGGTCCCGGGAGGCGTATCGCAGCCTCGTCCACGACGACGCGGGGTTCGCCTCGTTCTTCCGGGACATCACCCCGATCCGGGAGCTTTCCGATCTGCGCCTCGGCTCGCGGCCGGCGGCTCGCGGCCGCGGTGACGAAGCCCCGACCATCGACTCGCTGCGCGCCATCCCCTGGACGTTCGCCTGGTCGCAGGCGCGGATCAACCTGCCAGGCTGGTATGGGCTGGGTCACGCGCTCGATTCATTCCGGACGGCGCACGGCGAGGCCGGACTCGACGCCATCGCCCGACTGGTCGGCGACTGGCCGTTCCTCTCGAGCCTGTTCGACAACGCCGAGATGAGCCTGGCCAAGGCGGACATGGGCGTGGCCAGGCTCTATGCCGCGCTCGCAACGGGCCCCGATGACGATCGCCGTTGGGAGGTCATCGAGACCGAATACCGGCGGACCGTCTCCCTGCTCGGGCGGGTGACGGGGCGCGCCCATCTGCTCGACGGGTCCGCGGTCCTCCAACGGTCGGTGGCGCTGCGCAACCCGTACGTCGACTCGCTCTCCGAGCTCCAGGTTCGGCTGCTTGCCCGATTGCGGGCGCTCGCCCCGGACGACCCCGAGCGGAAGCGCGTGCTCCGCCTCGTGCAGCTCACCGTCAATGGCGTGGCTGCGGGGCTCCAGAGCACGGGCTGATCGGGTCGCGCGGGACCCTCACGACCCTCTCAGACGAGGGATCGAGCATGGCTCCTACGGGCTCGCCCCGAGCGCGGCCAGCACAAAGGAGTCCCCGATGGAGTCGACCGTTCAACCTCTCGAACCGACTCGTCCACCGG
>DASYJV010000384.1:0-3071 GCA_035996105.1 Candidatus Limnocylindrales bacterium
ACGGCGCGGCGGTTCTTCGATGGCCGCGGCATCCCGGTCGAGATCATCCCGATCTCGGGCGCGGTCGAGGTGGCGCCGCGGCTCGGGCTCGCCGAGGGCATCGTCGACCTGGTCTCGACCGGCTCGACGCTGGTGATGAATGGCCTGCGCCAGATCGGCGACGTCCTTGCGTCGGAGGCGATCCTCGTCGCGAACCCCGCCGCCGCCGGGGTGCGCGCCGACGAGCTGGCCGCCATCGATACGATGCTCAGCGCGGTCGTAGCCGCGCGCGGCCGCAAGTACCTGATGATGAATGCGCCGGCCAGTCACCTCGACGAGATCGAGCGGCTGCTCCCCGCCCTCGAGTCGCCGACGATCATCCCGCTCGCCCACACCGGCATGATCGCGGTCCACTCGGTCGTGAGCTCGGACGATGTCTGGGGCCTGCTGCCCCGGCTCAAGGCCGCCGGCGCTTCGGGGATCCTGGTCGTCCCCATCGAGAAGATCATCCCGTGAGCCAGGCATTGGCCACCCTCGCCCTGCGCCGGCTCGACCTCGCCGACGTTGCGGCCGGCGAACCCAACGCGCGCCGCGACCATCGCAGCCTGATCCGACGCGGGGCCGTGGCTGATGCCCGGACGCGAGACGCCGTTCGCACCACCCTCGCCGACGTGCGATCTCGGGGCGACGTCGCCGTCCGCGAAGCCAACAAGGCGGTGGGTGGTGGCCGGCGGGATGGGCGGCTCATCCTCGACGCCGCGGACCTGCGCCAGGCGCGCGACCGACTCACGCCGCGTGTTCGACGGGCCCTCGACCAGGCCATCGACCACATCCGCCGGTTTGCCGAGACGCAGCGTCCGGTGTCGACCCGGCTGACCATCAGCCCGGGGATCGAGATCGAGCGTCGCTGGACCCCGCTGGCGCGTGTCGGCGCCTACGTCCCGGGCGGTTCCGCGCCATATCCGTCGTCGCTGCTGATGACCGTGGTCCCGGCGCTCGTGGCCGGCGTCGGCCAGGTGATCGTCGCCTCCCCGGCCGACGCCGCCGGCGAGACCAACGCGGTCCTGCTCGGGGCGGCGGGCCTGCTCGAGGTCGATGCCTTCATCGTGGCCGGTGGCGCTCAGGCGATCGGCGCGCTGGCCTATGGCCTCCCCGAGACCGGGCTCGAGCCGGTCGATCGCATCGTCGGTCCGGGCAATGCCTGGGTCACGGCGGCCAAGATCGAGGTCTGCGGCGAGGTCGGGATCGACCTGCCGGCCGGCCCCTCCGAGGGCATGGTCCTGGCGGCGCCGCCCGCGGATCCGGTGCGCGTCGCGGCCGACCTCATCACCCAGGCCGAGCACGGTCCGGATTCACCGGCCATCCTCGTGACCACGGACCGCGGATTCGCCGATTCGGTGGAACGCGCCGTCGGTGACCAGCTCCGGGCCGCGGACCGCCACGCGATCCTGACCGCCGCCCTCCGGGACCACGGCCGGATCGTGCTCGCCCCCGACCTCGAGGCCGCGATCGACTTCGTCAATGCCTATGGCCCCGAACACCTCTCGGTCGATCTCGAACCGCTGGAACCGACCGTCGCCCGCCTCCTCAACGCCGGATCACTGTTCGTGGGCCCGTGGGCGCCCGAGTCGGCTGGCGACTACGCGACGGGCGCCAACCACGTGCTGCCGACCGGCGGTCTGGCTCGCGGGTCGAGCGGACTCGGGGTCGAGGCGTACGGCAAGTTCGTCCAGGTCCAGCGCATCGACCGCGAGGGTCTCCGGTCGATCCGCGAGACGATCTCGACCCTCGCCGAGACGGAGGGCCTGCTGGCCCATCGCAACGCCGTCGAGATCCGCTTCGAGGGACCGTCCAGGTGAGCCCGACGCCGGTCACCTACACCTCCCCGGCCGGCCCCGCGGCCTATACCTGGGAAGCGACCGACGAGGCGGTCGCCGCCCGCTACGGGCTCGATGTGTCGACGATCGTCCGCTTCGACCTGAACACCTCGCCGAGCCCGCCGGCGCTCGCGGCACGTCTGATCGCGGCCGGCCGCTTCGAGGCACCGCTGTCCGAGTACCCTCCGACCGACTACCGGCGGCTCATCGAGGCCGCTGCTGCCCGCTACGGCGTCACGCCCGCCGAGATCCTGGTCGGTGCCGGTGCCGACGAGATCCTCGACGATATCGGCAAGACCTTCCTCCCGCCGGGCGGGCGGGCGGTCGTCCCGACCCCGACCTATGCCATGTACCGGGTCCTGACCGAGCAGCGCGGCGCCTCGGTGGTCGCGGTTCCGCGACTTGGTGCCGAGGCGGGCTGGGCGCTCGACCTCGCTGCGACGCGCGCGGCCGCGGCGGATGCGGCCGTCGTCTGGCTGTGCAGCCCGAACAACCCGACGGGCCTCGCCGAACCCGATGGCACGATCGCGACGCTGTTGGCCGGGCTGGCCGAAGACGCCGGCCATGCCGGTCGGCCGGCACCCGTCGTCGTCCTCGACGAGGCCTATGCCGAGTTCACCGGCACGTCGCTCCTCGGCCTGCGTGCCGCCTACCCCGAGCTCATCGTGGTTCGCACAGCGAGCAAGGCCTACGCCCTGGCCGGGCTCCGCGTCGGGTTCGCGATCGCCCGGCCGGAGGTCATCGCCCGGATGAACCCGTTCCGGCCGCCGGGGTCGATCTCGACGGTCTCGGTCACCCTGGTCACCGAGGCGCTCCTCGATGGTTCGATCCTCGACGAGAACCTCGGCCGGGTCGAGGGCGAGCGGGCGCGGCTCACCGATGCGCTCCGTCGGCTCGGCTGGTCGGTCGGTCCGTCGGTCACCAACTTCGTGCTGGTCGACTGCGGCTCGGTGGAGCAGGCCGGGGCAGCGGCCGAGGGGCTCCTCGCCCGGGGCCTGGTGCCGCGCACGTTCGGGGGCGGCCATCCGCTCGCCGATCACCTGCGCCTCACGGTGCGCGCCCCGCACGAGAACGATCGGCTGATCGCCGCCGTCGCCGAGATGACCCAGGAGGCCAACGCATGACCACGCCGCTCGGCTCGATCGAGATCGGTCCACGTGAGGGCCGACGCGTGACCATCGGCCGGACGACCGCCGAGACCGAGATCACCGTCAC
>DASYJV010000385.1:0-2480 GCA_035996105.1 Candidatus Limnocylindrales bacterium
CGCCACAGAGCGCCGCGAAGCCGATCGGGACGGCGGCCGAATAGGTGATCGGGGCGACGACGGGCAGGACCGCGATGAGGTACCCGAAGAACTCGAAGATGAGTCCGATGACCGGGATCCCGTACAGGAACTGGTCCATCAGGCGACCTTCGCCTCGCCGCCGTAGGTGCTCGTGAAGGTCCCGGCGTCCTCGAGGCCGGTGCTGGCGCCACGGATCCGGAAGAGGCGCTTGATGACCGGACTCGCGACCAGGAAGAACAGGATGGTGGCTTGCAGGACGCCGACCAGCTCGGCCGGGACCTGCGCCTGGATCTGCATCGCCGACGCGCCGGTGCGCATCGCGCCGAACAGCAGCGCCGAAAGGACGATGCCGATGGGACTCGTCCGGCCAAGCAGGGCGACCGCGATCGCATCGAACCCGACCGTCGTGTCGTACGAGGCGGTCATGTAGTGGGTCGTGCCGAGCAGCTCGATCGAGCCCGCCAGACCGGCCACCATCCCCGCGATCGTCATCGTCCAGGTGATCAGGCGACGCGGTGACATCCCGGCGTAGCGCGCGGCATCGGGACTGGCGCCTGCGACGCGGATCTCGAACCCCCGGGTCGTCCGGAAGAGCAGGAACCAGTACAGGACCGCAAACACCGGGGCGATGAGGATCCCCAGGTGCCCGTTCCGGCCGAGGATGATCGGCAGCGAGCCGTTGCCGACATCGAAGGTGATCGGCGAGGGCGTTCCGACCACGCTGAGCGGGCCGCTGACCATGAAGGCGAGGAAGGAGATGGCGACGAAGTTGAGCATGATGGTCGTGACGACCTCATGCGCACCCCGGGTCGCTTTCAGGACTCCCGGGATGAAGCCCCAGGCCGCGCCGGCCAGCATCCCGGCCGCGAGCGAGGCCGGGATCGCGATGATGCCCGGCGCGTCGGCCAGCTGGACGCCGACGATGACCGATCCGAGCGCGCCCATCAGGAACTGACCCTGGGCGCCGATGTTGAACAGTCCGGCCTTGAACGCGAGACCGACCGACAGCCCGCCCAGCAGCAACGGGACGGTCTGGACGAGCGTGTTGACGATCGCGTTGTACGACCCGATCGACCCGTTGAGCAGGGCGCCGTAGGCCTTGAAGGCGAGCTCCGGCTTCAGCTGACCGGCGACGAGCCACTCCGAGACGATGATCACCGCCGAGCCGACCAGGACGGACAGGACGATCGAGATCACCGGGAGCGCGAGGATGCCGACGGCGCGGCTGATCCGGTGCCTCATCCGGCGCTTGCCGGGACCGCGCCGGCGGCCTCCGCCGCTTCCGTATGACCGCCGGTCGCCATCAACAGGCCGACGGCATTCTTGTCGGCCGTCCGGCCGTCAAGCACACCGACCAGCCGCCCGCGGTAGATCACCGCGATCCGGTCGGAGAGCTCGAGCACCTCATCGAGCTCGGCGGAGACCAGCAGGATCGCCGTCCCGGCATCGCGCTTCGCGATCGCCTGGCGGTGGATGAACTCGATGCTCCCGACGTCGAGACCGCGGGTCGGCTGGTCGAGGACGAGGAGTCGCAGGTCGCGGGCGAACTCGCGCGCGACGACGACCTTCTGCTGGTTGCCACCGGACAGGGTCGCCGCGCGGGCGTTGGATGACGGCGTCCGGACATCGAATTCCTTGATCCGCTTCTCGGCGGTCTCTTCGATCGCCGCGTCGTTGCGGAGGATCCCGCGGGCGTACGGCGGCCGGTGGTAGCTCGTCAGCACGAGGTTGTCGGCGATCGAGAATGAGAGGACCAGACCGAACCGATGGCGATCCGCGGGGACATATGCGACGCCCGCCGCGTAGACCGATCGCGGCCCCTGGCCGGTGATGTCGACGCCGCCGAGGGTGACGCGCCCAGCAACCGTCTTGCGCAGCCCGACGAGCGCCTCGACCAGCTCGTCCTGACCATTCCCGGCGACACCCGCGATGCCGAGGATCTCCCCGTTGCGGACCTCGAGGTCGATGCCGTGGACGACCTCCTGACCACGGTCGTCGTTGACGACGAGGGCCTCCACGATGAGCGCGGGCTCGCCCGGCTGCGAGACGCCGCGGTCCACCGTGAGTGACACCTCGCGACCGACCATCAGCTCGGCAAGGTCCGCCTCGTTCGTCTCGGCGGGGATCCGCTCGCCGACGACCTTGCCGCGCCGGATGACCGTGATCCGGTCGGCGATCTCGAGGACCTCGTACAGCTTGTGGCTGATGAAGACGATGCTGTGACCCTCGGCAGCCAGGCGGCGGAGCACATCGAAGATCTCGTCGGTCTCCTGGGGGGTCAGGACGGCGGTCGGCTCGTCGAGGACGAGGATCCTGGCGTCGCGATATAGCGCCTTGAGTATCTCGACGCGTTGCTGCCAGCCGACCGAGAGCGAGCCGACCTTGACTTCCGGGTCGACCTCGAATCCGAAGCGCCGCCCGAGGTCGACGATCTTCCGGTGGGCCTCCCTGCGATCGAG
>DASYJV010000386.1:0-3763 GCA_035996105.1 Candidatus Limnocylindrales bacterium
GAACGGCGTCCCGACGCTCACGTGCTGGCTGGCCTCCTGCTCATCGTGGTCATCAGTATGCGGGGCGTCCGCTAGACTTTGCATCAAAGGTATGCAGTCTGGATAGTCGCGGAGGGCGTCTTTTGGCCCAGTCCTACGACGCGGTCGTCATCGGTGGCGGCCACAACGGGCTCGTGAGCGCCGCCTATCTCGCGCGCGCCGGCCTGAAGACCCTGGTCCTCGAGAAACGGCCGGTCCTGGGTGGGGCGGCCGTCACCGAGGAGCTCTTCCCGGGCTTCCGTTTCTCGGTCTTCAGCTACGTGGTGAGTCTGCTTCGCCCCGAGATCATCCGCGACCTCCAGCTGCCCAGGTACGGCCTCGACATCCTGCCGCTCGACGGCACGTTCACCCCGCTGCGCAAGGGCGGGGGCCCCAAAGCCGGCGGCGGCGACTACCTGTGGCGCGTCAACGACCACGGCCGGACGGTCCGCGAGCTGCGCCGCTGGTCCGCGAGCGACGCCGAGGCCTACGAGGAATACGGCCAGCTGATGGTCGAGATGGCCCGCTTCATCAAGCCGATCCTGGCCATCACCCCACCCGACATCACGAGCCTCGACCCGCGACCGATGCTGCCGCTGGCCGGCCTTGCCCGGCGGTTCCAGGGTCTGCCCGAGCGCCAGCAGGCGGTCTTCATCCAGCTCATGACGATGAGCGCGTCCGAGTTCCTCGACCAGTGGTTCGAGACCGACCCGCTCAAGGCCACGATGGCCGCGTCCGGGATCATCGGCACGTACCAGGGCGTGAAGAGCCCTGGGACCGCGTACGTCCTGCTCCATCACTACATGGGCGAGATCGACGGCGCTTTCCGCGCGTGGGGCATCCCCAAAGGCGGGACCGGCGGGGTGAGCAACGCGATCGGCGATGCGGCCCGCGCGCTCGGCGCCGAGATCCGGACCGACGCCCCGGTCGCCAACGTCATCGTCAAGGCCGGTCGCGCGGTCGGCGTCGCGCTCGAATCGGGCGAGGAGATCCATGCTGACTCGATCCTGAGCTCGCTCGACGCCCATCGGACGTTCCTCGGCCTGGTCGAGACCGGGGTCCTGGACGCCTCCTTCGTCGAGGAGGTCAAGCGCTTCAAGTTCCGTGGCTCATCGGGCAAGGTCAACCTCGCGGTCGACCGTCTGCCCGACTTCAGCTGCCTCCCCGGCGAGGGTGAGCACCTGCGCGGCGCGATCAGCTTCAGCCCGTCGATCGAGGCGATGGAGACCGCCTACGACGACGCGAAATACGGCAACTTCAGCAGGAAGCCCTACATCGACATGATCATCCCGACGTTGGTCGATCCGACCATGGCGCCCCCGGGCAAGCACGTCATCAGCTGTTTCGTCCAGTACGCGCCGTACAAGCTGGCGCCCGAGCTCGGGACCTGGGACGACCAGCGCGAGGCGTTCGGGGACGCGGTGATCGACCGGATCGCCGAGTTCGCGCCGAACATCCGCGACATCATCCTCTTCCGCAATGTCCAGACCCCGCTCGACATCGAGCGCACGACCGGGCTGACCGAGGGCAACATCTTCCAGGGTGAGCTGTCGCTCGAGCAGCTGTTCTTCAACCGGCCGGTGCCGGGCTACGCACGCTTCCGGACGCCCGTCCGCGACCTGTGGCTGTGCGGGTCCTCGACCCATCCGGGCGGCGGGATCATGGGTGCGAATGGCCGGATCGCCGCGCTCGAGGTCCTCCGGGCGCGCGGCCGGAAGGCGGCCTAGGTGGTCGTCGGGTCGGTGTCGAGCTACGACGCCATCGTCATCGGGGGCGGCCACAACGGGCTGGTGACCGCAGCCTACCTGGGCAAGGCCGGGCTGCGGACCGTGGTCCTCGAGCGGCAGGGCCGGCTCGGCGGGGCCGTCGGGACGACCGAGCTGGCGCCAGGCGCGCACGTGCCGACCCTCGCGCACACGGTCGGGCGGCTGCGACCGTCCGTCGTCCGCGACCTCGAGCTCAAACGCCATGGACTCTCGCTGATCGGCCCGGACGTCCGCGTCTTCGCGCCGGGTCCCGATGGCGATGCGGTCGTGTTGTGGGGCGACGCTGCGCGGACCGCGGATGGCCTGCGATCGCGCTCGGCCGCCGATGCGGAGCACTACGGCGCTTTCGATCGCCTCGTCCGCTCGCTGGCCGGCTTCCTCGGCGAGCTTGCCGGGCGGACGCCACCCGACATCGGATCGCCGGGTCTGGGCGACGCCCTGACCGGGCTCCAGCTCGGTCGAACGTTCCGCGGCCTCGGACGGGACGACGGACGGACGATGACCCGCGTCCTGCCGATGGCCATCGCGGACTTCGTCGCGGAGTCGTTCGTCAGCGACGCGGTCCAGGCGGCGATCGCCTGGCGCGGCATCCAGTACACGGCGATGGGGCCCTGGTCGGCCGGCACGACCGCCGTCCTGCTCGGCGACTCGGCCGGCAACGACGGCGGGGCGGCCGGCCAGACCGTCTTCGTGCGCGGTGGGCCCGGGGCACTCATCACGGCGCTCCAGACGGCCGCCCTGGCGAACGGCGTCACGATCCGAAGCGATGCCGAGGTCGTCAGCATCACCTCCCGTGACGGTCGAGCCACCGGTGTCGTCCTCGCCGACGGCGAGACGCTGGATGCCCGGGCCGTGATCGCCGCGATCGATCCCAAGCGACTGCTCACCACGCTCGTCGACCCGGTCGCGGTCGGGCCGAACCTGCTGTGGCGCGCCGGCAACATCAGGACGCCGGGCACGGTCGCCAAGGTCAACCTCGTGCTCGCGGGTCCGCCCGTCTTCCCCGCGGCCGGCGATGACCCGCGGCTCCTGCGCGGCAGGATCCTGATCGCGCCGGGCATCGACGCCATGGAGCGCGCCCACGATGCGGCCAAGTACGGTCGCTACCCGGACGCCCCGATCATGGAGGCGACGATCCCGTCGCTGGCCGACCCATCACTCGTCGAGAGCGCGGCGCCCGGCACGCACGTCATGAGCGTCATCGTCCAATCCACGCCATACACCCTGCGCGACGGGAGCTGGGACGACGCCCGCGAGGCGTTCGGTGACCTCGTGGTGAAGAGCCTGGACGGGTATGCGCCGGGTCTGGCGAACCTTGTCACCGCACGCCAGGTCATCACGCCGCTCGATCTTGCGCGAGACGTCGGGCTGACCGGCGGCCACCCGATGCACGGCGAGCACGGCCTCGACCAGTTCTTCCTGTGGCGCCCGTTGCTCGGCCACGCCCGATATCGCATCGCCCTCGACGGGCTCTATCTCGCCGGGGCGGGATCGCATCCGGGCGGCGGCGTCACCGGCCAGAACGGCCAGAACGCCGCGCGCGAGATCGTTTCCGACCTCAGGCGCCGCCGGCGCTAATCGGGCTGGTCGCCGCGCCCATCGTCGGGGACCTCCGGCAGCGCCCAGTCCCACGTCCGCAGCCGCTTGAGCAGCCGCCGACCGGTCAGGTCGAGGTGGATCGGTGTCACGGCGATGCGCCGGTTGACGACCGCGTGGAAGTCGGTGCCCGTCACGGCCAGCCCCGAGGGGGGCGGCCCGCCGATCCAGAAGTACGGGATCCCGCGTGGGTCCTTGCGCTCGATCAGCTGGTCCTGGTAGACCCGCTTGCCGAGCCGGGTCACCTCGACGCCGTCAAACTCGTCGGGCGAGACCGCTGGGACATTGACGTTGATGAGCTCGCCCGGCGAGAGGCCGTGCTCGAGGATGTTCCGGGCGACGACCGTGGCAGCCCGACCGGCCAGCACGAAGTCGGGGTGCTC
>DASYJV010000387.1:0-2351 GCA_035996105.1 Candidatus Limnocylindrales bacterium
AGGATCGCGCCGATCTCGGCATTGCGGTGACCCTCGGCGATCAGCTGGACGATCTCCGACTGGCGAGGAGTGAGCCGCTCATAGACGCCCGGCTCCCTCGGCGAGCGCTGGGTGAAGTCGCGGATGACGTGTCGTGAGACGGCGGGGGTGAGATACGAGCCGCCGCTCATCACCGAGCGAAGGGCGAGCTCGAGCTCGGCGAACGACGAGCCCTTGAGCAGATAGCCGGCGGCCCCGGCCTTGAGTGCATGCCCGACGTATTCCTCGTTGTCATGCATCGACAGCATGATCACGCGGACTTCGGGTTGGTCGGCGCGGATCCTCGTCAAGGCGTTGAGACCGCTGAGGCCCGGCATCGTGATGTCCAGCAGCGCGATATCCGGTCGATGCTGTGCCACGAGCTCGACCGCCTCGCGGCCATCGACCGCCACCGCGACGACCTCGACGCCTGGGATGTCCTGGAGGAGGCGAGTCATGCCGGCGCGGACCATCGCGTGGTCCTCGGCAAGGACGACGCGGATCTGGGACGTCATCGGCCGCGAGCTCGGGCTTGCGGGCTATCGTCTGGACATGCCACAGATCGAGCTGAGCATGATGAGATGGCAGTGGCCATCGTGTCCTTCTACCCCCCCGGCGCCGATGCTGCGCACCGACCCGACACCTTGGGCGCCCAGACACCCCGGCCAGGACCGGCTTCGCCGGCGATGGCGTTTGGCGTCGGGACGCGCGACCCGACTGAGACTCTGGAGTGTGCCACGTATCTCCGAATCAGGGAATGACGGATGAGCAGATAGCGTGGGTATGGAGCATTGCGTTCGCAGGTAGTCAAAAGACATACTCACGCGCCATCATTCGTACCAGTCAAGGACGACCACACGGATACGCGCAGATGACCATACGGATCACGCACCCCGCCCTCGCGAACCTGGTCACCCTCGGGGATCGCCTGGCTCGCCCGCTGCGCCTGCAGCTGTTCCTCGACGGGGTCTTTCTCGTGCTCGCGCTTGCGGCATTCCGCCAGACATGGGATCCCGACATCCTGTTCCACGGGATCTGGGTCGTGCTGACGCTGCACGCGCTCTTCTTCGGCTTGCGTGTCAGCGGACTGCGGATCGCCCTCGCGCTGGTCCTGCTCGTCTCCTACATCCTCCTGGGAGCCGCGCTCAAGCCGACCAACCCCGCGTTCGAAGTGCTCGATGTACGGGAATGGCCGCTGATGACCGCCATGGTCATCATCACGGCGATCATCGCCGACGGCGTGGCGGCGACGAGCCGGCGATATGCGGAGCTCTATCGCCGCGCCAGCGATCGACTTCTGACCGCCCAGGAGGACGAGCGGAACCGCCTCGGTCGGGACCTGCACGACGGCGTGGGTCAGACGCTCACGGCGATCGTGCTGACCCTCGACTCGGCCGAGGCGTCGCTGTGGGCAGGCGACCACGTCCCGAACGACCTGGCGCTGTCGGGGATCCGGCGTGCCCAGGAGCTTGCGGCGATCGCCCTCGACGAGACGCGGGACGTGGCCTATCGCCTTCGGCCCGCCCGCTTCGTCGAAGCGGGCCTCGTGGCCGCGGTAGGCCGCCTTGCCGATACCGCCGGCGTCCCGATCACCGTCGTCACCGACCCCGACCTCGCGATGCCCGGTCTGCTGGAACCCGACGAGGAGATGGGCGTATTCCGGGTGGTCCAGGAGGCCCTCAGCAACGCGACCCGCTATTCGAATGCTCGACGCATCACGGTCTCCCTGAGCTCGGATGGCTACATCCTGGAGGTCCGGGTCACGGATGACGGCATCGGCTTCGACACGACCACGACCGCGACCCGAGGTCTCGGCCTTGCCGGGATGCGCGAGCGCGCCGCCATCCTCCGAGCCGACCTGACGGTCGAGTCCTCGCCCGGTCACGGCACCACCGTGACTATGCGGGTCCCGTTGCCGACGGCCGTGCTCCTGGATCGACCCGAGCCGGTGACGCCGGGCATCGAGCGGGCCGGCGGTCCGCAATGACCCAGGGGCTGGGTGCGGAAAGTGCGGCGGCCGCGCCCGATCGTGCGCCAACCCCGCTCGACCGTCCGGTCCGGGTCGGACTCATCGAGGATCACAACCTGGTTCGCGAAGGGCTCCGACTCGTCCTGACCGCCAACGGCTTCGATGTCGTCGGCGAATCGCCAAGTGTCGAAGGGGCCTTCGACCTGCTCGAGCAGACGCGACCCGATGTGATCCTGCTCGATCTGTCACTCGTGGATGGCGACGGCGTCTCGCTCCTCCGCGAGCTGCACACCCGTTCGCCCCAGACGCGCGTGGTCGTGGTGACGATGCATCGCGACCCTGAGACCGTGCGCCAGGCGCTCGT
>DASYJV010000388.1:0-1850 GCA_035996105.1 Candidatus Limnocylindrales bacterium
CGCCCTTGGCGAAGTACTCCGATGCGAGCTTCTGGAAACCATACGTCGAGATGGGCGGCGGCGAGGTGAGCTGGGCGCCCTCGGGGGTCGGGAAGACCGTCGAGGACTCGTAGACCATCGAGCTGCTGACGACGATGATCCGCGCAAGATGACCCTCGCGATGGGCAGCGATCGCCCCGTCGAATGTCGACGCGAGGATCCGCTCGTTCTCTGCGAGGAGGTCGTAGGCGAACTCGTGGAAGTAGCTGATCCCGCCGATCATCGCCGCCGCGGCGACGACCTGATCACAGTCGGCAGCGAGCTCGGCGACGAGCGCGGCGTCCTTCGCATCGCCCTCGACGAAGCGATAGCGCGGGTTGTCGTCGTAGGACTTGGTCAGGCGGCCGTACTTGCTGAAGTCGTCGAGACCGATGACGTCGTGGCCCGCCTCCAGCAGCTCCGGGACCAAGTAGCCGTTGATGAACCCGGCGGCGCCCGTCACGAGGATGCGCACTACAGCCGGATCCCCTCGCCAAGGGAGCCCCAGACATCGACCACGTCCTTGCCGCCGATCTCGAGGTCGCGATAGCTTCGGTGCGGCGCCCCGAGGATCAGGATGTCACTCTCCTTGAGCACGCAGTCGAGGGAGACGAGCCGGTCGTCGGCGACATAGGGATCCGTCGCAAGGACGCGCGCGCCCGCCCATGACAGCAGCTTCCGCAACTTGTAGCTGAGTGACGCGCGGGGGTCGTCCGATTCGGACTTGAAGGCCATCCCGAGGATCCCCACCGTCTTGCCGGTCAGGCCGCCGTACCGTCGCTCGAGCGCCGACACGATGAAGGCCGGAAGCCCCTCGTTGACCTGCATCGCAGCCTGACCGAGCGGGAAGTGGTCGGCGGTGAACGCGGACAGTTGCATGGTGTCCTTGAACAGGCACGGACCGGCGGCAAAGCCGGGGCCCGGCAGATCGGCCGCGCGCGGGTAATCCTCGCGGATCGCGCGGAGGATGTTCGTGTAGTCGACCCCGGCGTTGTGGGCGATCGTGAAGAATTGGTTCGCGACGGCGAACTTCATGTAGCGCCAGGTGTTCGTGAAGAGCTTGGCGAGCTCAGCTTCCTTGGTCGTCGTCCGGATCGTCTTGCTGGCGAGCTTGCCGAACAGCTCCGTCGCGCGCTCGGCGGCGCGATCGTCATCCGCGCCGATGATCTGGGGAAGGGTTCGGAGCTCCTCGAGCGCGTGCCCTTCGGCGATCCGCTCCGGGCAGAAGGCGACGTCGACGGTGCAGCCCCGTTGCGCGAGATGCTGGGCCACGTATCCGGTCGTCCCGGGGTAGACGGTGCTTCGCAGCGCGACGAGAGCGCCGTCGCGAAGGAATGGCGCGATCTGATCGACGGTCTTCTCGAAGATCGTCATCGACGGTCCCAGGAATTCGTCGACCGGTGTCCCGATGACGACCACCAGATGATCCGTCCGTTCGATCATCGAGCCGTCGGATCCGAAGGTCAGGCGGCCGGTCGGGACCAGCTTGCGCAGGAGCTCGTCGGCTCCGCTTTCCATGAACGGCATCTCCCCGGCGGCGATCCGGTCGAGGGTGCCCTGGTTGGTGTCGTAGATCCCGACGCGCAGCCCGGCGTCGGCGAACGCCAGGCTCAGCGGAAGGCCGACGTGGCCACCGCCGCCGAGGACGACGACGTCGAGATCGGGCGTCGATGGGGTCATCGCAGGACTCTAGCAGCCCGGTGCGCGGTGGCACCGGACTCGAAAGTCCCGAGCGGAGGGGGGACCGTGCAGCGTCTGGCCGATCGAGCGGCCGAGCCCTAGCGATCGGGCGCGACCAGCACGGAGCCGTCAGGATCCGTGTAGGTGGTTCG
>DASYJV010000389.1:0-9522 GCA_035996105.1 Candidatus Limnocylindrales bacterium
CCCCGGCTTCCATCCGGGCCGGTCGGTCTCCTCCGGGTCGCCGTCGCTGGAATCGGCGGCCGCCCCGTTCCCTGTCGGCGCTGCCCGGACGGGCCGGGCGGGTCTCGGATTGCCCACCGACGGCGACGAGAGCCGCCCGGAGCCGAGCCGCCCGAGGAGCCAGGCGGAGCCGGCGGTCCGCGCCCCACGCAGTCGCGAACCGTGGCGCAGGTCGCGGTCGTCGGTCACGACGAGCAGTGTGGCCGTCCCGTCCGGACCGTCGACCAGCCGGACGTCCTCGATCATCGTGATGATCACGTCATCGGCCGTCCGGCCGCCGCTGTAGCGGACGACGACGCCGGCCGCGATCCGCTCGTTTCGTAGGCCGCGCTCGGCCGGTCCATCGAAGACCAGCTCGATGGTGACCGCGGCCGGGATCGCGCCACGCAGCCGTCCGATGAGCGCGGCCGCGGGCTGGGCGGTGGACGTTCGCGACAGGGCGTGGAGCAGGTTCGTGCCGTCGACGAGGAGGCGTCGCGTGGCGGCGAGCGGGTCGCGATCGGGCCGTGCCATCGAGCCCATCGTACGCGTCGAGAGCCGCCCGGCTAGCATCGGGCGGATGGGTCTCCTCCTCCTCGTCGATCTCGACGGCGTGGTCTACCGCGGCTCCGAGCCGGTCCCGGGCGTCGCCGCGGTCCTCGCCGATCGCGTCGCGCGGGGCGACGACGTGGTCTACGTGACCAACAACTCGATGCACTATCGGACCGACTACCAGGCGCGCCTGGCGTCGATGGGTGCGCCCGTCTCACCGGACACCGTCGTCTCCTCGGCGCGGGCGACCGCCGCCTACCTGCGCGATCACGACCCCGAGATCCGGCGGGTGCTGGTGCTCGGTGGCGGCGGGCTCGAACGGGAGCTGCGCGACGTGGGTTATGACGTCGTGACCGCCGGCGCCGCGGCCACCCGGATGAGCCAGGAACCGATCGACGGCTTCGCGGCCGCCGGCAACCCGGACGCGGTCGTGGTGGGATTGGACCCGAACCTCACCTACGCCCGACTCGTGGTCGCGAACGACAGCATCCGGGCGGGCGCCCGTTTCGTCGCCACCAACCGCGATCCGGTCTATCCGACCGAGCGCGGCCTCCGCCCCGGTGCCGGGGCCATCGTCATCGCCCTCGAGGCCGCGACCGGGGTCGTCCCCGTCTCGATCGGGAAGCCCGCGCCCTATCTGCTCGAGGCTGCGGCCCACGCCGTCGGTCGCGAGCCGTCCGAGGCGATCATGATCGGCGACGGGATCGCCACGGACCTCGCGGCGGCGCGCTCCGTGGGCGCTCGTTCCGTCCTGATGCTGACCGGTGTGACGACGCGGGCCGAGGTCGAGGCACTCCCCGCCGACCAGCAGCCGACCGCCGTTGCGAAGGACGCCGAGGAGCTCGCCGCGACCCTCGAGCGACTGGCCGCGGGCTGAGCGCCGCCCAGCCGATCAGATCCGGGTCGCGGACTCGGTCTCGACGAGATCCCGGTCTTCGTTCGCCGGGCGGTCGGCGAGCGCCCGCCCGACCTCGATCGAGGCGTCGAGGATGTCGAGGACTCGAGTGGCGCCGAGGCCTTCGAGGATCACCCGTGCCGCATCCGCGGCCGCCAGGGCCTCCGGTTCGTCGGGTCCGATCAGCCGCACGAATTCGATCGATGTGACCGCCTCGTCCCAGGGCAGTCCGAGGTCGCGCCAGCCGGCGATGGCCGACCGGTAGCCGGCGACCGCCTCGCCATTGCGACCCTCCAGGGCCGCGAGCCCCGCCGCGATGGCCGTCCGATCGACGTCGATCGCCTTGCCCTGGGCCCCAGTCCGCGCCAGGCGCTCGACAGCGAGCCGCGCCGTGGCCGGATCGCCGGCGAGGAGCGCGGCATGCGCCACGTGAGGGAGCGTGTACGGGGCGTTCGGGGCGCTCATGTCGGCGTTCTCGAGCCAGGCTGTGGCGGCGTCACCGAACCGACCGGCGGCGAAGGCCGCCCAACCAAGCGTGTCCGGGAGGCTGCTGGCGAGATCTGGGTCCTGGATGGTCAAGGCGAAGTGCGTGTAGCGCGCATGGATCTCGGCGGCGTCGATCGTTCCGCGCAGGAGGCCGATGATCACGGACGCAGCCTCCATCGGGAACCGGATGCTGGGCTCGATGTCGAGCTGGTCGAGCGACGCGAACTGGACGCCCTGGAAGTCCCACTCGCCGGTCCGGATCGAATCCTCGCCCGCGTTGCCGATGAGCAGCAGTTCCATATCCCGCCGGCCGATGCGGCGAGCCAGCGCGATGGCCTCGCGTCCGAGCTCGACGGCCGCCCGCGGATCACGGATCGCAACGTAGAGGCTGAGAGAAACCAGCGCCCGGCCTTCCCAGGCCGGGAGGCTGTGCTCGACCGCCAGGCGTCGGGCTGCTTCGACCAAGGCGATGCCTTCGACAGGGCGGGCCGCCTTGGACAACAACGTCCCCTTCGTGATGAGCGCTTCGACGAGGAGCTCGGCCAGCTCGTTGCGCTCGGCGATGGGCAGGCCACGATCGATGAGGGCAAGCCCTTCGTCGACTCGGTCCTGGCTGAATCGGATGCGCGCCAGAGCGCAGATCAGCCTCGCCAGATCGTCCTCGTCGGCGACCCCCTCGGCCTCCTCGATCGCCGGTTCAAGCAATGCGCCGGCCGCCTCCGTCCGTCGAAACGCGATCAGGGCCGCGCCGAGGGCTGCGATGGCCCCGAACCGTCCCGGGACATCGCCCATCTCGGTGCGGAGCTCGATCGCCTCCTGGAAGAATGCCTCCGCGCGATCCGCCTGCACCGCGTTGGCGGCGGCCCGGCCGGCGCGTTCGAGGATCGACGCGCGTTCGGCAGGCTCGGTGGTCACGGTCAGCGCCTGCTCGAGGAACCCGATGGCGCCTTCCGGCGAACCGAGGCTCATCGCTCGATCGGCCGCACCGACCATGGCGAGGCGGGCCTGGATCGCGATCGCCTCGCCCTCGGGGCCTTCCGGCGTGGCCTGCCACGCGGCCACGTAATGGGATGCGAGGGCGCCGGCCAGCTCCTCTTCGCCGAGCGATTCGAAGAAGCGAGCCGCGGCGAGGTGACGCGCGCGTCGGTCGCGCAGCGCGAGCGTCCCGTAGGCGACCTCGCGGATGAGCGCCTGCACGAACCCGTACATGCCTCGTTCCGGCGATCGTGGGTCGAGCTGCTGGTCGATGAGCTCCGCCCGGGCGAGATCGCGCAGCCGCCCCTCGAGCGCGGCGGGGTCCTCGCCCGAAACCGCCGCGAGACCCGCCAGCGTGAAGCTCTGGCCGAGGACGGCGGCGTCCTGGAGGAGCGCCCGATCGGCCGGCCGGAGGCCGTCGAGCCGTGCCGCGATGAGCGCCTGGAGCGTCTCGGGGACGGCCAGCTCGCCGAGCTCGCCGACGGGCTCGTACCGTCCATCGACCTCGGTCAGGCGACCGTCCGAGACCAGCATCCGGATCGTCTCGACCGCGTAGAGCGGGATCCCGTCGGCCCGCGCCACGATCGAGCGGACGGTGGAGGCTGGGAGCCCCGGGACGAGCCCTGCGAGCAGCTCGCGCATCGCGTCGTCGGGGAGCGGCTCGAGGTAGAGGGCAAGGAAGTTGCGTCGGCCCGCACCCCATTCCGGCCGTCGCTCGAGGAGCTCCGGGCGCGAGAGCGTCATGATCAGGATCGGGACGCCGCGGCTCCACTCGAGCATGTGATCGATGAAGTCGAGGAGACCGGCGTCGGCCCATTGGATGTCCTCGAAGAGGAGGCCCACCGTCGCGGTCGAGGCCATCCGCTCGAAGAAGGTCCGCCACGCCCGGAAGAGGTCGTCACGGCCACCGGGGGGCGCCTCGCTGACGCCGAGCAGGGCGAGGATCGCCGGCTCGATCCACTGCCGCTCCGACACGTCGGGGACGTGCGCGGCGAGCATCTCGGCGACCTTGGTCCGCGTCGTCGTCGGATCGTCCACCTCGAGGAGGCCGGCACGGGACCGGATCATCTCGCCGAGCGCCCAGAACGTCACGCCCTCGCCGTAGGCGGGGGAGCGGCCGTCGTGCCACCACACGCCCTCGACGACGCCATCCACGTATTTCTGGAATTCCCAGGCGAGCCGTGTCTTGCCGATCCCGGCCTGGCCGGTGATCGAGACGAGTCGCGCCCGCTTCTCGCGGGCGGTCGCGTGGAAGAGGTCCTTGAGGAGACGCAGCTCCGCGTCGCGCCCGACGAACGGGGCCTCGAGACGGTCGCTCCGGCCGAGCCCCTTGCGCTTGCTGACCACGCGGAGGGCGACCCAGGCTGGGACGGGGAGCTCCTTGCCCTTGAGGATCTGATCGCCGATGGGTTCGAAGGCGATCGCGTCAGCGCTGGCGCGCTGCGTCGCTTCGCCGACGAGGACCGTGCCGGGCGCGGCCGCCGACTCGAGGCGCGAGGCGGTGTTGACGAGATCGCCGGCGACCATCCCCTGGTTCTGCGCCCCGAGCGTCACCGCGGCCTCTCCGGTCAGGATGCCGGCGCGGGCCTGGAGTCCGGGGGCGAGCGAGCGGATCGCGTCGACGAGCTCGAGGGCGGCGCGGACGCACCGTTCGGCGTCGTCCTCGTGGGCGACCGGGGCGCCCCAGACGGCCATCACCGCATCCCCGATGAATTTCTCGACCGTGCCGCCGTAGCGTTCGATGACGTCGCGTGCGACGTCGAAGTAGCGGGTCAGCAGCTCCCGGACCGCCTCCGAATCACGCCCTTCGGCGAGCGAGGTGAAGCCGACGAGGTCCGCGAAGAGGACGGTCACGACGCGTCGTTCGGCGACGGGCGTCGGCGCCCGTCCTGGCGCAGCGCCAGGCCCGACATCGGCGTCGACCGACGGCGACCCGTCCGCCGAGAGTCGCCTCCCGCAGTCGCCGCAGAAGCGGGCGCTCGGCGCGTTTGTCGCGCCGCACGATGGGCAGGCGGCGATCAGGCGGGTGCCGCACTCAGCGCAGAATTTGCGGCCAGGCTCAGTGAGGGCGCCGCAACTCGGGCAAGTCACGAAGCGAATCTAGCGCCTGACTCTCGGTCCTGTCCCAGTTCGGGGATCCCGGCGCCCCAGGCCGCGAATGCCCCTCGCAGCGGGGCGATGTCGACCTCCGCCGCGAACGCCGAATCGAGCGCCCGATGGTCGATCGACCACAGCTCGGGGAGGGTCAGCCCGATCGACTCGACCGCGTTGAGGTACTCCTCCGAGAGGCTGATGTCGGAGACAGTGGTGTCGTCCGTGCTGAGCGTGACCGAGACACCCACCCGGTCGAGCCGGGCCAGGGGATGCGCCGCGATCGAGGGCACGATGCCGGCCTGGTAGTTCGAGGTCGGGCACAGATCGAGGGTCACGCGGCGGGCGATGAGCTCGGCGCAAAGCTCGGGGTCGTCGACGGCGCCCGGCCCGTGGGCGATCCGCTCGGGCTCGACCGCGAGCGCTCGCCTGACCTGCGCCGCGCCGCCCCACTCGCCGGCGTGGATGGTGATCCGCAGCCCGCCGGCCCTGGCCGCCTCGAACGCCGCGGCGTGGACGAGCGGGTCCGGGAAGGCGGCTTCGGGGCCGGCCAGGTCCCAGCCGGTCAGCCCCTGGTCGTGGAAGCGGGCGGCGGTCTCGGCGAGCAGGACGTTGGCGTCGGGGTCGTGCGAGCGCAACGCCGTCGAGATCAGGCGAACGACCGTCCCGGTCCGATGCGCCGCGTCGCCGGCCCCGCGGCACACCGCCGCGATCCCGTCGGCCAGCGACAGGCCGCCCTCCAGATGGAGCAGCGGCCCCCACCGGATCTCGAGATAGCGCACGCCGTCGGCGGCCTTGGTCTCGACGAGTTCGGCGGTGATCCGCTCGAGCGCCTCGGCATCCTGCATCAGCGCGATCGGGAGCTCGAACGCGCGCAGGAGCTCGGCCTGGTCGGCGCAGGGCATCGGCGCGATCAGCGCTGCGGACATCCCGAGCCAATCGCGTGGCGCATCGACGCCGCGGGTCCGCGCCAGCTCGAGCGCCGTGTCGATCCGGAGCGAGCCATCGAGATGCAGGTGGAGCTCGGTCTTGGGCATCGCCTCGATGAGCCGCCGAAGCGGTCGCGCGGCAAGGCGCCCGGTGCCAGGATCGCTCGCCAGATCGGCCCCCGGCCCGGGCTCCGGTCCGTCCGTGGACTCCGTCGCGGCTGGATCGATCGGCTCGGTCGTGAGGTCCGTCATGCCCCCGATGCTACGATTCCGACGCAACTCCGGGGCCGGCGCAGCATCTCCCGAGGCTTCCGACCGACTTGTCGACATCTCCGCCACCTACCCGCGGGCAGCGTCAGCTGCGGGGCGGTGATGGCCGGCTGCGCGGGCTCCGGCCGTTCCTCGGCGGCCTGGCGTGGCTGGCGATCGTCGTCGTCATCGCGCTCGGCGCGGCCGGCATCGCCGGGGCGATGGATCATCCCCCTGGGTCGGCGGGACGAGCCGAGCTGACCGCCGTCGGCGACGCCGAGGTCGGCTCGCTGCTCGACGCTGCCGAGTCGAAGCTCTCGGCGCTCGCCGATCAGGTCGATGCCCTGGGCGCGCAGGCGCGCGGCGCATTGGCGGCTCTCAACGGCTCCGACCCGACCGCCGGCGAGGCCGCGATCCAGCGTGGCGACCTGTTGGCGGCCGACGTGGTGGCACGGACCGAGGTGCTCAGGCGCGAGCTCGCCGCCGTGCCCTTCGTCGGCCGGCCCGACGCAGGCCTGGACGTGTCCGCGTCGGTGATCGCCCGGCACGCGGCGCTGGTGGCCGCCCTCGACGCCACCGACGGCCTCGATCTCGCCTGGGCGAAGCTGACGGCCGGCTCGGTGGCGGCCACGAAGCTCAGTGCGCTCCTCGCCGAGCACGACCGATTGGCCGGCGTCGCCGCGGACCTCGGCGTCCATGCCAGGTATGCCGACGCGATCGGCATGCTGGACCAGGCGAAGGCGCAGATCGTTGCCGCGAGGATCCTCCGCGACCAGCTCGTGGCGACCGTCGACGTGTCGGTGATCGACGATTGGCTCGGCCGGAACGAGGCCTATGACGCCGCCCTCCGCACGCTCTACCGGGAGGTCTCGAGGATCGGCCGCACGGTGAGCCCGGCGGCCAGAGCGGCGGTCAAAGCCGAGGCGGCGGCGCGGGCGCGACTCCCCGCCGACCGCCGTGGCCTGGTGGTCATCATGGCCGACATCGGCCGCGGCGGGATGAACCGGGCGGTCATCACCATCGAGGAGGCGCGGGGCAAGCTGGTCGACGCACTGGACGCCGGGAGCGCGCCGCGGAGTGGGGCGCCGGCCGCGTCAGACGGCCCCTGACCGGCCGAGTCTGGCTACACTGGGCCCCAGACCAGCCCGGCCCAGGGCCACATCGCGGCCCGCGCCAGCCCCCCGGAGGACCCCACGCCCGTGCAGCTTCGTGTCGTCACCGATCAGCCGTGGGACGTGCCCGCGGATGTCCTCGTCGTCCCGATCGCGGCCAAGCCTGCGTTCGATGGCCCCCTCGGTGAGCTCGACCGGCGCGCCGGCGGCGAGCTCCAGCGGCTCGTCGCGTTCGGCGAGGTGACCGGCAAGCGCTACTCGACGGCGCTCGCGCCGGGCGGCGAGACCAGGAGTGGCCGGCTGCTTGCGGTCGGTCTCGGCGACGTCGCGACCATCGATCGCGAGGCGATCGTCAGGATCGCCGCCTCGGCCGAACGACGCCTCGCCGGTCGAACGGTCAAGCGGCTGGCGATCTGGCTCGGTCCGCTGGCCGATGGGCTCGGCGGCGACGCGACCGCGGCCGCCGAGCTGATCGCGCGTGGCGTCCTCGAAGGTTCTTACGATCCACGGACGATCTACCGCGACGAGGTCGACAACGTCCCGCCGATCCTCGATGAGCTGATCCTGGTGGCACCGGGCGCCGCCGGCGCCGACCTGACCGCGGCCGCCGAGCGCGGCGTCATCATCGCCGAGGGCGCCAACATCGCGCGGACGCTGTCCAACCGCGCCTCCAACGACGTCAGCCCCGCGGTCCTCGCCGATGAGGCGCGATCGATCGCCGAGCAGCACGACCTGTGGATCGACGTGATCGAGCCCGAGCAAGCCACCGAGATGGGGATGGGGATGTTCATGGCGGTCGGTCGCGGCAGCGACAACCCGCCGCGGATGATCGTGATGCGCTCGGGCGGGAAGGGGGAGCGCGACTCCCTCGATCGCCATCTCGCGATCGTCGGCAAGGGCGTCTGCTTCGATTCGGGCGGGATCAGCATCAAGCCTGCCGACCGAATGGACGAGATGAAGATGGACAAGACCGGTGCCTGCACCGTGATCGCGGCCATCGCCACCGTCGCAAGGCTCGCCCCCGGGACGCCGCTCCTCGCCATCGCGCCCGCGGTCGAGAACATGCCCGGTCCGCACTCGACCCGGCCGGGCGACATCGTGACCGCCCTCAACGGCAAGAAGGTCGACGTCACCAACACCGATGCCGAAGGCCGCCTCATCCTGGGCGACGCGCTGACCTACGCCGAGCAACTCGGTGCGACGCACCTGGTCGATGTCGCGACCCTGACCGGCGCGGTCGCGCGAGCGCTCGGACATCTCGTGACCGGGGCATTCGGCACGCCGCAGGACTTCTACGACACGGTCATCGCGGCGGGCGATCGGGCCGGCGAGCGCTACTGGCAGCTGCCGCTCATCGAGGACTACGTCCCGGACATGGAGAGCTGGTACGGCGACCTCCAGAACTCAGGGTCCGCCGAGGGCTCGCTGGTCAAGAGCGGCCTGTTCATCCGCGAGTTCGTCACCCGTCCGTGGGTCCATCTCGACATCGCCGGGACGGCCTATTACCGAAAGCCACTGCCGTTCGCACCGCGCGGCGCGACCGGCGTCTCGCATGCGACGCTCGTCGAGCTCGCGCTGGCGGGCGCGAAGGCCGGCTGAGTCGCCGGCCTCCCGCGGCCACCGACCCACCGTCTGACCGACCCACCGCCGACGCACCACTGACGCCCGATGGAGCCGCTTGCGTTCCTGCTCGGTGCCGGCGGGCTCGTGCTGGGCGGCGCGGCAGATCGACTGGCGACGCGCTGGCCGGAGCATGACGAGGAACATCCCCCCGGGCGACCGGTCGGCTGGCGGACGATGGCGGTGGCCCTGGTCGGCGCGCTCGCCTTCGGCCTCCTGCCGCTGCGGTTCGGCGGCGATCCGCTCGCGATGGTCGTCTTCGGCGCCTGGTTCGTCACGTTGGTCATCGGTCTGGCCACGGATCTGGATCAGCGGCTTCTCCCCGATGTCCTGACTCTGCCGGTCATCCCGCTCGCGCTGGTCTATGCGCTGAGCGGGGCCGACCCGCTGGTCGGCAACGATGTGGTTGTCGCGCTCGTGGCCGCGGTCCTCATCCCGGCCGTCCTGTACCTGCCATCGATCCCGTTCGGGGCGGGTGCCTTCGGGATGGGCGATGTGAAGCTGTTGATCGGGCTCGGGCTGCTGGTCGGGGGGAGCCGAGCGCTGGGCAGCGTGTTCGTGGCGCTCATCCTCGCCGGCCTGACGGTCGGCGCCT
>DASYJV010000390.1:0-6132 GCA_035996105.1 Candidatus Limnocylindrales bacterium
GCCTGCCGCCCTGCCAGAACAAGTGCCCGAGCCACATCGACATCCCGGGCTTCCTGAAGGCCAACGCCGAGGCCGACTGGCGCGAGAGCACACGGATCTTCAAGCGGACCATCCCGTTTCCGAGCGTCCTCGGGCGGGTCTGCCCGGCGCCGTGCGAGGAGCACTGCCGACGGGATGAGGTCGACGAGGCGATCGCCATCCGCGACAGCCACCGCTACGCCGGCGACCAGGTGCTCAAGGCCATGCTCGATGAGGGGCAGGATCCGCCCCTGCCGTTCGAGCACCAGGCGCCGACCGGCCGCCGGGCGGCGGTCATCGGCTCGGGGCCGGCCGGGATGGCCGCCGCCTACTATCTGCTGCTCTCGGGGCACGACGTGACGGTCTTCGAGCGCGACCCGGCCCCGGGCGGGATGCTCCGCTACGGGATCCCGCAGTACCGCCTCCCCAAGGTCGAGGTCCTCGAGGCCGAATACGAGTCGATCACCCGCCTCGGGGGCAAGATGGTCTGCAACGCCGGACTCGGGACCGACTTCACGCTCGACGACCTGACCTACCAGGGCTTCGACGCGGTGGTCGTCGCGATCGGCTGCTACGAGACCAACAAGCTCGGGATCCCGGGCGAGGACGCGGCCGAGGTCCTCGATGGGCTCGAGTACCTGCGGACGGCGACGCTCGGCCTGCCCTATCCGGGTCACGTCGGCAAGCGCGTCGTGGTGATCGGTGGCGGCTTCACCTCGATGGACTGCTCGCGGACGTCGATCCGCCAGGGCGCAGCCGAGGTGACCCTGGTCTACCGCCGCGACATGAAGGACATGCCCGCCTCGAACGAGGTCCACGAGGCGATCGAGGAAGGCGTGACGGCCATCTTCCAGGCCGGGCCGGTCCGGGTCGTCACCGACAAGAAGGGCGCCGTGACCGGCGTCGAATTCATCCGGATGGCGCTCGGCGAACCCGACGCATCCGGCCGACGCCGCCCGGAACCGGCGCCCGGCACCGAGTTCACCATCCCGTGCGATCGCGTCCTCCTGGCGATCGGCCAGGGACCCGACCTGAGCTGGATCGGGCCCGGCTCCGACGGCGTCGAGGCGACCAGGCAGAAGCGGCTCAAGGCCGACTCGGTCACGTTCGCGACCGCCCGCCCCGGGGTCTTCGGCACGGGCGACGTCCGGATCGGGGCAGCGACCGTGGTGGAGGCCGTCGCCGAAGGCCGTCGCTCCGCGTACGCCGTGGACGCATTCCTGCGCGGGATGGACCTCAGCGAGATCCGGACGCGCCAGACGCTGGCGGAGCCCCAGCCCGAGTTCCTCTCCATCGTGCCGTTCACCAGCGAAGCCAAGACCCCGCGCTACCGGATGACCGCGCTCGAGGCCGAGGACCGCAACCACTCGTACATCGAATACGAGCTGCCCTACACCCGCGAGGACGCGGTCGCGGAGTCGACGCGCTGCCTCCAGTGCACCTGCGAGGCGATCGGATTCTGCGACCTGCGCCGGCTCGGGATCGAATATGGCACGACGCTGCCGACCCTCGAGCCCCAGTACCACTCGGGCGCCGGCTACCGGAGCGTGACCGAGAACCGGTTCACCGGCATCAACCACGACTACATCCGCGACGACTCGCACGCCTTCATCCTCCGCGAGCCGTCGCGCTGCATCGACTGCGGGCGGTGCGCCCAGGTCTGTGCGGAGGTGGTCGGCGCGGCCTGCTACGACTTCATGCGGATCGGCTTCGATACGCTCGTCACGACCCCGCTCGACATGAGTCTCAACGACACACCCTGCGTCTCCTGCGGGCGCTGTGCGGAGACCTGCCCGACCGGCGCGCTCATGCCGAAGCCGCGTGTCCTGCAGAAGTACGAGGTCGACGAGAGCCGCTGCATCCTGTGCGGGATCTGCGTCGACGCCTGCCCGTACGACGCCCTGCGCGACGGCGCCGACATGGAGCTCTCGCACACCGGTCGACAAGATCCGACCATCGACCTGATGGCGATCGCCGCGATCGATCGCGAGACCGAGGTGACCTACATCCGACGCGAGCGCGATTGGGCCAGCCGGGCCGCGGCCGAAGGCCGCCTCATCGACACCGCCCGGATGCTGCCGATGCTGCCGCCGACGGTGACCGGGGTCCCGACCAACGGCCACGGACAGGGCAACGGGCACGGCCATGGCCACGGCGGGACGGCCGTCGCAACCAGCCACCACGAGTAGGCGGACGACGTGCTGCGTCGCCTCATCCCGATCCTGCTCGGCCTCATCGTCCTGGGCACCGTCACCGGGATCGCCGCGCTCATGCTGCTGTTCCTCGGCCAGGACTGGGCGGACGCCCTGTTCTGGATCTTCGCCGCGGTGATGATCGGCTCGGCATTCCTGGTGGTGACGATGCGCGACATCATCCGCTGCGGACTGGCGATGATCGTCTGCTTCGGGTCGCTGGCCGGGATCTACGTGATCATCGGCGCCCCGCTGCTGGCGGCCGCCCAGGTCATCGTCTACATCGGGGCGATCAGCGTCCTGATCCTGTTCGCGATCATGCTCACCCAGACCAAGGACGCCCCGAGCCGGCTGGTCTTCCAGACCCAGGCGGTCCCCGCCGCCATCGCCTCGGTGGTCATCGCGGTGCTGATCGCCCTGGCCATCGGGGCGACCGACTGGAAGGAAGCGGCCGATCGGGTCCGGCTTGCCACGAGCGTGATGTCACGGGTGCTCTTCGACAGCTACGTGCTGCCGTTCGAGATCGTCAGCGTCCTGCTCCTGGCCGCGGTGATCGGCGGCGTCTACCTCGCCAAGCGAGAGCCGGGCGGGCCCTCGTGAGTCACTCGCTCGACGCCTACCTCATCCTTTCCGGCCTGCTGTTCGCGATCGGGTCGTTCGGCTTCCTCGCCCGCCGCAACGCGATCAGCATGTTGATGTCGATCGAGCTGATGCTCAACGGGGTCAATCTCGCGATCGTGGCCTTCGGAGCCTTCGCGGGGACCCCGGCCGCCGCCGCGCAGGGATCGGTCATCGCGCTCATGGTCATGGCCGTGGCCGCCGGCGAGGCGACGGTCGGTCTGGCGATCGTCATCGCCATCTACCGCAACAAGCGAACGCCGCTGGTCGACGAATACGACGCCATGAAACAGTGAATCTCGAAAGCCTCGTCCCGGCCCTGCTGATCCTGCCCATGGCGGGCTTCCTGCTCACCGCGCTGATCGGCCGCCGGCTGGGGAAGCAGGCGCACTGGATCCCGGTCCTGGCCATCCTCGGGGTCTGGCTCATCGCGATGGGGCTGGTCTACCAGGTCCTCACCAGCGCGGCCCCAGTCCTCGCCGGCTCGGCCGGTTCGCATGGCTACGCCGGGACCTGGTTCAGCTGGATACCGGCCGGCAAGTTCGTGGTGGACGTCGGGTTCGTCATCGACCCGCTGACGGCCTGCCTGCTCATCGTGGTGACGACGATCGGCCTCCTCGTCCACGTCTACTCGATCGGCTACATGAGCCACGATCCGGGCTACTGGCGCTTCTTCGCCTACCTCAACCTGTTCATGTTCTCGATGCTGCTGCTCGTCCTCGCCAGCAGCTTCCTGGTCGTCTTCGTGGCCTGGGAGCTGGTCGGGCTGTCGAGCTATCTGCTCATCGGCTTCTGGTTCCGCAAGCGGTCCGCCGCGCTGGCGGCCAAGAAGGCATTCATCGTCAACCGGGTCGGCGATGTCGGCTTTGCGCTCGGGATCATGCTCATCTTCACGAGCCTCGGGACGCTCGACATCCGGCAGGTCCTGGAGCGGATCGGCGAGCTCGATCCGAACGTCATCCTGGTCATCGCGCTGCTGATCTTCGCGGGCGCGATGGGCAAGAGCGCGCAGTTCCCGCTCCACGTCTGGCTCCCCGACGCGATGGAAGGCCCGACGCCGGTCTCCGCCCTCATCCATGCGGCGACCATGGTCAATGCCGGCGTCTACCTCGTGGCCCGGACGAACCCGATCTTCGCCCACGCCCAGGGTGCGCTCGTGGTGGTCGCCGCGATCGGCATCTTCACGGCGATCCTGGCGGCCTCCATCGCCATGACCCAGACCGACATCAAGCGGGTCCTCGCCTATTCGACATTGAGCCAGCTCGGCTACATGTTCGCCGCGCTCGGCGTCGGTGCCTGGACCGCGGCGATCTTCCACCTCATGACCCACGGGTTCTTCAAGGGCCTGCTCTTCCTCGGCTCCGGATCGGTCATCCACGCTGTCCACGAGGAGCAGGACATGCGCCGGATGGGCGGCCTCTCCCGGAAGATCCCGATCACCTACGTGACGATGCTGATCGGGTCGCTGGCCATCGCCGGGATCCCGCCCCTCGCCGGCTTCTTCTCCAAGGACGAGATCCTCGGCGAATCGCTCAAGCTCGGGTTCGCATGGGTCTGGGCCATCGGCTTCATCGTCGCCGGGCTCACGGCGTTCTACATGTTCCGACTGATGGGGATGACGTTCTGGGGGACGTTCCGAGGCCCGAAGGAGGTCTGGGACCGGATCCACGAATCGGCGCCGGTCATGACCATCCCGCTGATCCTGCTGGCGATCCCGTCGATCCTGCTCGGGATGTTCCTTGGTCTCCCGCTCGGCGCCAGTCGGATCGCCGGCTGGCTCGCCCCGGTCTTCGAGGAGGGCCAGAAGACCCTTCACGGCGGCGCAGGCGAGCCCGGCTACGCGCTGTTCGGGATCGATGGGGTCCTGATCATCGCGAGCGTCGCGATCGCCACGCTCGGGCTGGTCCTCGCCTGGCGGCTGTTCGGGGTCCAGCTCGGACCGATCCGGCTGCCGTACCGCCATGAGCAGGTCCGCGAGCTGACCGCCCGGGTCCCGTTCCTGTACCGCGCCTCGCTCAACAAGTGGTGGTTCGACGACCTCTATCACCTGTTGTTCATGGTCATCGGCGGGCGCATCGCGGCGGCCATCTGGTGGTTCGATCGCGAGGTCATCGACGGGACCGTGAACGCCGTCGGGGGCGGGACCTTGGGCGCCGGCCGCGGGCTCCGCCGGGTCCAGACGGGCCGGGTCCAGAACTATGCCCTGGGCATCGCGCTCGGGTTCATCGTCATGGCCGGTTCCTACCTCGTCCTGGCGGGACGCTGACCATGGACCTCGGCGGTCTGCCGATCCTGTCGATCGTGACGTTCCTGCCGCTCGTCGGGGCCCTGGTCGTCGCGGCTGCGCCGGTGACACTGACGCGCCCGATCGCGCTCGGATTCGCGCTCCTCACGTTCGCCGTATCGCTCCTGCTGCTCGTCGGCTACCTGCCCGGCCACGGTGGCTTCAGCTTCGTCGAAGCGCACGCCTGGATCCCCGTCTTCGGGATCCAGTACAAGCTCGGTGCGGACGGGCTGTCGGTCGCGATGGTGGTCCTGACGACGTTGATGAGCTGGATCGCGATCCTCGCCAGCTTCCGGCCGATCCAGACCAGGATCAAGGAATACATGATCTCATTCCTCGTCCTCGAGGTCGGGATGATCGGCGTCTTCCTCGCGCTCGATACCTTCCTGTTCTACATCTTCTGGGAGATCGTCCTGGTCCCGATGTACCTGATCATCGGGATCTGGGGTGGCGTCAATCGGATCTACGCCACGATCAAGTTCGTCCTCTATACGCTCGTCGGCTCGCTGCTCATGCTCGTCGCCATCCTGGCCACGGCCTACGCCTTCGCAACGGGCCACGGCGGCTCGTGGGCGGGCGCCTTCGACTTCGAGACGCTCAAGGTCTATTCGGGGACCGGTGGGTTCGCCGACGGGCTCCAGCTGGCGGCGTTCGGTGCCTTCTTCCTGGCGTTCGCCATCAAGGTCCCGATGTTCCCCTTCCACACCTGGTTGCCGGACGCCCACGTCGAGGCGCCGACGGCGGGTTCGGTGATCCTCGCCGCGATCATGCTGAAGCTGGGCGCCTACGGGCTGATCCGCTTCACGCTGCCGCTCTTCCCGGCCGCCGCCCATACGTTCGCGCCGGCGATCATCGTCCTGAGCCTGATCGCGATCATCTACGGCGCGATCGTGGCGCTCGTCCAGCCCGACCTGAAAAAGCTCGTGGCCTACAGCTCCGTCAGCCACATGGGCTTCGTGACGCTGGGGATCTTCGTCTTCCGCGAGCAGGGCCTCCAGGGGGCGATCCTCCAGATGGTCA
>DASYJV010000391.1:0-4263 GCA_035996105.1 Candidatus Limnocylindrales bacterium
CCTCCTCCTCGGCCCGATCCTGCGACATGTGAGTGACAAAGACGCCTCGGTCTGGGTCGAGACGGACGCGGCCTGCAGGGTCGAGGTCCGCGCCGGCGAGGCGAGCGGGACGGAACCGACCTTCGCTGTGGCGGGTCACCATTACGCCATCGTGGTCATCAGCGGACTCGCCCCGGGTTCGTCCACGGCCTACGAGGTTCGGCTCGACGGGGCCGTCGCGTGGCCGGCCGCGGGTTCGACTCACCCGCCGTCCCGGATCCGTACCGTCGATCCGGGCCGGCCGATCCGGATCCTGAGCGGATCGTGTCGCGAACCACCGCGGCCGGGCCGGCCCGTCCGGGGCGGTCTCGATCCCGATGTCCTCGACGCCTACGCCGTCCGGATGGCCAGCCAGGCGCACGAGGAATGGCCGGACGCGTTCCTCATGATCGGCGATCAGGTCTACGCCGACGACACCTCGCCGGCGGTCCAGGCGTTCATCCGGGGGCGGCGGGACGCGACCCGCGGCGCCAAGCTCGAAGTCGCCGATTTCGAGGAGTACACCCGGCTCTACTACGAGTCGTGGGGCGAGCCCAACATCCGCTGGCTGCTGTCCAACATCCCGAGCTCGATGATGTTCGACGACCACGACGTCAAGGACGACTGGAACACCTCGCACGCGTGGCGCGTGGACATGCAGGCCACCGACTGGTGGGAAGAGCGGATCACCGGCGCCCTCATGTCGTACTGGATCTATCAGCATCTCGGCAACCTGTCGCCAGCTGGCCTGGCCGCCAACGAGACCTACCGAGCCGTCCGGGAGGCGCCCGACGCGGAGGCCATCCTGCGCGAGTTCGCCCAGCGGGCCGACCGCGAGGCCGATGGCGAAAAGGGGACGATGTGGTCCTACCGGCGCGACCTGGGACGGGTCCGGCTCATCGTCGTCGATTCCCGCTGTGGCCGGATCCTCGCCGAGGGCCAGCGGTCGATGGTCAGCGAGGCCGAATTCGGCTGGATCACCGGCCAGATCGAGGATGGCACCTACGACCACCTCGTCGTCGGGACCTCATTGCCCTGGCTTCTGCCCCGGGCGCTCCACGACGTCGAGTCGTGGGACGAGGCGCTGACCAGCGGCGCGCGCGGTCGGCTGCTGGCGCGCTTCGGGGAGTGGCTCCGGCGCGCGGTCGACCTCGAACATTGGGCGGCATTCCGCGAATCGTTCGACCGCCTCGCCGCACTCTTTGCACGGATCGGTCGCGGCGAGCACGGACAGCCCGCACCGGCGACGATCTGTGTCGTGTCCGGGGATGTCCATCACACCTATCTGGCCGAGGCCGACTACCCCGATCCCGTCGCCTCGAGGATCTACCAGATCACCTGTTCGCCGATCCACAACACGATCCCACGGCTGATGCGGGTGGTCTTTCGGGCCGGTTGGAGCCGTACCGCCGAGCGGCTGCTGCGGCACCTCGACCGATTCGCGTTCGTCCCCCCGCTACCCATCCACTGGCATCATCCGACCGGCCCCCACTTCGGCAACGCGCTGGCGCTGCTCGTGTTCGACGGCCGGTCGGCGCAACTGGTGCTGGAGCGTTCGGTCCGCGGCCGGCGACCCGGCTCCGGCGAGGAGGACACGTCGCGACCCGCGCTCGAGATCATCGTCGAGCTGCCGCTGACCGAGGCGTCGGCGGTCTAGTCGTTGCGCGGTCGATCGGCGAAGCCGCCGGGTCGGGTCAGCCATCCATAGATCCCGAGCGCGCCAAGCCCGCCGAAGAGGCCGGCCAGCACGTCGCTCGGGAAGTGCTCACCGAGCGCGATCCGGGCGATCCCGACGAGGGCCACCCACGCGGTCACGAGGACGACGATCGTGACCTTCAACGCCTCGTGCTCCAGGTTGCGCCAGCAGCGGATGGCGATGATCCCGACGATGGTGAGCGCCTCGAGGACGTGACCCGATGGGTAGCTGTACACCACGCCCGGGATGCTCGGGTCGGTGCCGATGGGGCGCGGCCGAGCGGTGAGCTGTTTGACCCCTTCGCTCCCCGCCGTCACCGCCACGAGCAACAGGAAGACGACCAGCGCTTCCTTCCGTCGACCGGTGAAGAACAACCAGAGGATCATCCCGACACCGATGACGATCAACGGGATGTTGGCGGACGCCGAGAGGAGCTGCCAGGCGGTCGTCCCGGCCGTCCAGGTCCGTGCCACATCGAGGATGGGCTGATCGAACCCAAGCTGGGTCCCGCCCGCCACGAGCGCGGTCAAGGCGATGAAGCCGCCCAGGCCAAGGAGCGCGAGAATGAGCCACGCCGCGCCGCTGCCGGCTTCCGTCCGGGTGGCGGGCGACGCGCCGAGCTGGCCGCCACGAACATCCTGGGCTGCGCGTCGGTCGGTCGTCATGAGCGTGAACGATGGCGTCCATCCCGTGACAGGACGCCTTCCTGCAGAGAGGCGACATAACAACTCTCACGCAAACACGCGCAACGGATGAGGTCATCTCGTGCGGGCAGGTAGGGTCTTTACCTGATGGTGCGTCCACGCGCCACCTGTGAGAATCTGCGTGCCGGGGGAACTTTGGATCACGCAGGGGCCTGCTTTTGCCTGGAATAAGCGTCGTCGAAGCCCTCGAGATCACGCTCCTGGTCGTCGCGGTCGGTCTCGCGCTGTGGCGGCCTCGCTCGTTCGTGGCGATGCCGGCCCGGGACGCGCCAGTGTCGCCCGCGGACCTCGTCCCCCAGCCGCCGGACATCCTCCCCGACGAGGCCGCCTGGGCCGAACGGATCCGGGCCGAAACGATCCGATGCGGGCGCCATGAGCGATCGGCCGCGGTCGTGATCATCCGTCTCGAGGCTTTCGAGGAACTCCTCGCAGCCGCGGAGCTGGACGCCGAACGCCTCCGACGTGCCGTGGTGAACTCGCTACGACGCTCGGCGCGCGGGTTCGACGCGGTGTTCGGCGACGCCAGCGGGACCTTTCGGATCCTGCTCGCCGAGGCGGATGAACGGGGCGCACGGGCCTACGTGGACCGCATCTCCCAGGGCGCGCTCCGCCCCTGGATGGACACGATCGACCGCGATGTCCGAATGACTGCCGTGTGGGCGGCCACCTCGGAGCTGACCGATCTTCCTGCCGCGGATCGCCTGGCCGGATCGCGACTGACAGGCGCCCAGGACGGCTGGATACGCTCGGCGTTCGTCGTTCGGACCTGAGGCCCGAACCCTTACTGGTCGACCGGCCGGACGAGCCCTTCCTGGATCGCATACTTGACCAGGGCAGCCGTGCCCCGGGCCCCGATCTTCTCGGACAGGTTGGCGACATGACGGCGGACCGTGTGCGGGCTGATCCCGAGGCGACGCGCGACGTCGACGACCCCCAGTCCGCTTGCCAGCAGACCGAGGATCTCTCGTTCGCGGGCGGTCAGCACCCCCGACTGCATCCAGCGGATCGAGTCGTCGACGACGCTCGACGTGATGCTGCTGTGCAGATAGCGCTCGCCACGCATGACCGCCCGGATCGCCTCGACGAGCTCGGAGGTGTGGGCGCCCTTGACGACGTAGCCATCCGCGCCGGCGACGAGCGCCTGGCGCACGGTCTCAGGGTCGCGATGCATCGTCACGACGACCACGCGCGTCTGGGGCGATCGGGTGTGCAGCTCGCGGAGGAGCGAGACGCCGTCGCCGTCCACGAGTGACAGATCGAGCAGGATCACATCGGGTCGCTTCTGCTCGAGCAGGTCGAAGGCCCCTTCGACGCTTGGCGATTCGCCGACGACATCGAAGCCATTGGCGGTCAGGACGAGTCTGAGCCCTTCGCGAACCAAGTTGTGGTCCTCGATGAGTCCGACCCTGACCGCACGGTCGAGCGGGGTGGGCGCCCGATCGGGCGCGGCCGCCGCGCCTTCCGCACCCAGCCCCGGGGTCATTGCGGACCGCCCGCCCGCTCGATGCCCGGCGTCACCGGCTCGGGTCGATCCAGCAGCACGGCCGTCGGCAGCGGGACGCGCATCGTGACGGTGGTGCCGTGGCCGGGCGAGGACTCGACGGTCAGGTCGGCTCGGAGGATGGCGGCTCGCTCGCGCATCCCGGCAAGGCCGAGCCCTCGGGTCGCGGTCGTGGTGGTGTCGAAGCCGATGCCGTCATCCGTGACCCGGACCTCCAGGATGTAGCCGTCCGAGCTCAGGGACACCGAGATGCGTCGAGCATTCGAATACCGGGTCGCGTTGCTGAGGGCCTCCTGGACCACCCGGAAGACGCCCATCTCCTCGTCGGGTTCGAGCAGGCCGGG
>DASYJV010000392.1:0-2143 GCA_035996105.1 Candidatus Limnocylindrales bacterium
CGAGGCAGACGGCGCTGCGGCGGATAGCGCGACGGATGCGCAGGATGGCGCCGCGGATGCGCAGGACGCCACGGATGCGCAGGACGTCGCCACGGAGCCGCAGGACGTCGCCCCCGCGGCAGGTCCGGACGCTGAGCCGGCCGACGACACCAACGGGACGGCTGCGAGCGGCTCGGCGACGACAGCGGCCGCGACCGCATCGGAGACCGCGCCAGAGCCGGTGGCCGCAGAGGCCCCCACCAACGGGCAGGCCCCGGCAGATGCGCTGAGCGCGGCCGAGACGGCCGACGCGCCCGCCGCGAGTGATGACGAAGAAGAGGAGCCTGCGCCCGCGCGGGTGCTCGGTCCCGAGCCGACGACGATGGAGGAGCTGCTCGCTGAGCAGGACACCGACATCAAGAGCTTCAAGCACGGCGACGTCGTCGAAGGGCAGGTCGTCCGGATCGACAAGGACGAGATCCTCGTCGATATCGGCGCCAAGAGCGAAGGCGTGGTCAGCAATCGCGAGCTCTTCGGTCGTCACGGCGAGGGTCAGCCCGCGCTGAACATCGGCGACACCGTCCTGGTCTATGTGCTCCAGCCCGAGTCGCCCGAGGGCCACGTGGTCCTGTCGCTCCGCCGCGCCGGCCTCGAGCGGAAGTGGCGCTCGATGCAGGAGCAGTTCGAGACGGGCGTCATCATCGAGGCGCCGGTCATCGACCACAACAAGGGCGGTCTCATCGTGGACTGCGGCATCCGTGGGTTCGTCCCGATCAGCCAGATCGTCGACTTCCCGCGCCGGCCGCAGAACGACCAGCCGCGTGACGCGGCGCAGGAGATCGCCGAGAAGCTGATGCCGTTCGTCGGCCGCAAGCTCCGGCTCAAGATCCTCGAGGTCAACCGCAAGGCAAACCGGCTGATCCTGTCCGAGAAGGTGGCGCTCTACGAGGAGCGCCGCGAGAAGCGCGACGAGCTGTTCAGCAGCCTGCAGGTCGGCCAGAAGGTCACCGGCACCGTGCGCTCGATCGCGCCATTCGGCGTCTTCATCGATCTGGGTGGCATCGACGGCCTGGTCCACAAGAGCGAGCTCTCCTGGAACAAGGTCAACAATCCCGAGGCCGGGTATCAGGTCGGTGAGCAGGTCGAGGCCGAAGTCATCGACATCAACCACGAGCGCGGCCGGATCAGCCTGTCGATCCGCCGCCTCCAGCCCGACCCGTGGCACTCCACCGTCGCCGACTTCAAGGTCGGGGACGTCATCGATGGCACGGTCACGAAGCTCGTCAACTTCGGAGCGTTCGTGCGGGTCCGCGACGGGCTCGAAGGCCTGATCCACATCAGCGAGCTGTCCCACCAGCGGGTCGCTCATCCGGGCGACGTCGTCCACGAAGGCCAGTCGCTCAAGCTCAAGATCATCTCGCTCGACTCCGAGCGCCATCGCCTCGGTCTCAGCCTCAAGCAGGCCGAGGAGCCGCCCGCCCGCCCGGCCGTCGAGGCCAGTGCACCGGGGGTCGCAGCTGCGCCCGGAGCCCCGCGCCCCGAGCGCCGGCCGCGCCCGGAACGTAGCTACTCGTTGTCGGACGCCGTGCAGGAGCCCGAGGGCGGGATCGACAACACGCTGGCGTCGGCGTTCGCCCAGGTTCGCCAGCAACTCGCCGAAGCCGAGGTCGACGGTGTCGCCGCCCCGGCTGCGGAAGACGCAGCGACCGAGGACGCCCCGGCGGCCGATACGGCCGACGGCGCCGCGACGTCCGATGTGGCCGACCCGGCCGAGGCCGTCGTCGAGGACCGAGCCGTCGAGGACGAGGCTCCCGCCGAGACTTCGGAGGCGACCGTAGCCGCTGCGGAGACCGCGGCCGAGACCGCCGAGCCGGTCGAGGCGACGGCGACCGCCGAGGCGATCGTGGCCGACGACGAGGTGGCGCCCGAAGCGCCGGCACCGACCGAGGTCGATGCATCCCGCGAGGGGACTGCCGAAACCGACGCCACCGAGGCGACGGAGCCGGCCGCGAGCAGCGAGGCGAGCGCGGACCCCGAACCGGTCGAGGCCGTCGACGCCACCGCCACGACGGAGCCGACCGAAACGCCCGCGCCGGACGAAGTGGTCGCGACGGGATCCGTCGAGGCCACCGCCGACGACGGGACGGGCGACGCGGTCACCGCG
>DASYJV010000393.1:0-2951 GCA_035996105.1 Candidatus Limnocylindrales bacterium
CATTTCATCTTCGACCTCGCCAAGGAGACCGGGGCGGCGATCGATCTCCACTGCGACGAGACCGACGACGAGCAGTCCCGCTTCCTCGAAGTCGTCGCGGCACGCACGATGCGCGACGGCATGCAGGGGCGCGTCGTCGCCGGGCACACCACCGCGATGGGCTCGTACAACGACGCCTATGCCTTCAAGCTGCTCCAGATCCTGAAGCGGGCCGGCGTCACGATCGTCGCGAACCCGCTCGACAACATCGTCCTACAGGGCCGCTTCGACACCTATCCCAAACGGCGCGGCATGACTCGGGTCAAGGAGCTGGACGCCGCCGGCGTGAACGTCGCCTGTGGCCACGATTCGATCATGGACCCTTGGTACCCGCTGGGTCGCGGCTCCATGCTCGACGCGCTGTCGATGCTCGTCCACGTCGCCCAGATGACCGGCCGTTCGGAGCTGTTCCGGGCGTGGGAGATGGTCACGACCAACCCGGCGCGAGCAGCCGAGGTGCCGTGGGGCATTCGTGAGGGCCTGCCGGCGAACTTCGTGGTCTTCGATAGCGCCGACGAGGCAGAGGCGATTCGCCTCCGCCCCGCGGCTCGCTGGGTCGTCCGCAATGGCCGGATCGTCGCCGAGACGGAACCGGCCCGGAGCACCGTGCACGTCGACGGGGTCGCCCAGCCCGTCACGTTCCGGCGCGATCCGACCGGGGTCAGTGGAGCCGGGTCGGCGGCGCCTGACGTGGTTGGCGCGGGGCCTAGCCTCGCGCGGAGTGAGGAAGGAGTGGAGCGATGACAGGGAGATTACTTACAGGCGAGGGCATGCCGACGCGCGAGGGTGATCTGTCGATCGAGGGGCATGGCATGGAGCCGATCCCCGCGTCGGCGCGCTACGGATCGGTGTCGCGCGTCTTCACCGTCTGGTTCACGCCGAACCTCGTCCCGGCCGCGTTTTTCCTCGGGACACTGGCCGCAGCGTCGTTCATCGGCCTGGGGTTCTGGACGTCGATCGCGGCGATCGTCATCGGCAACCTCGTCGGCTCGGTCCTCGTCGGCCTGCTGGCCACGATGGGACCGAGAACTGGCATGGCCCAGATGCCGCTCGCCAGGCTGGCGTACGGCAAGAGCACCGTCGTGCCGGGGCTGCTCAACTGGATCAGCTGCATCGGCTGGGACGGCATCAACTCGGTCTTCGGTGCGGCGGCGATCTCGATCCTGACCGGGCTCCCGTTCGTGGTGTCCCTGATCGTGATCGTCCTGTGTCAGGGCCTCCTCGGCATCCTCGGTTACGAGGCGATCCATACGTTCGAGAAATACATGGCGATCGTCCTTGGCGTGGTCTTCGTCGTCCTGACGATCGCGATCCTCGGCCAGGCCGGGACCGGCATCGCCCGAGCGGACGCGGTGTCCGGAGCGGACCAGATCGGCGCGTTCATCCTCTACACCACGATCATCGCCAGCTTCGTCCTGGCATGGGCGCTCTACGCGTCGGACTACACCCGCTACCTGCCTGAGACCACGTCCAGCTCGCAGGTCTTCTGGTGGACCGTGCTCGGCCTGACCGTGTCGGCCGGCTGGATCGAAACGCTTGGGCTGCTTGTCGCGGACAAGGCTACCGAAGGTGGCGCGGTCGACACGATCCACACCATTCTCTCCGGTTCGCCGCTCGCCGCCTTGGCGATGCTCGCGATCGGGATCGGGACGATCGCCGTTAACGCCATGAACGACTACACCGGCTCGCTTTCCCTTCTGGCGGCCGGTATTCGGGTGCCCCGGGTGATTGCGGCGATCGTCGTCGCCATCCTCGGCTTCATCGTGACGCTCTGGCTGAATGCGGGCGACCTCGTCGGCAAGATCGAGAACATCCTCCTGTTCCTGAGCTACTGGATCGCGCCGTGGGCGGCTGTCGTCCTGGCCGACTGGCGCCTGCGACGCGGTCGGGCCACGGTCGGCCATCTGGTGGACTTCGGAAACCTGCCGTCAGGGACGTTGGCCCTCGCGTCGTTGATCATCGGCTTTGTGGTGTCCCTGCCGTTCCAGACCTCGACCGTGGGCGGTGATCTCGCGAAGAGCACCGGGCTGCCGATCAACTCGATCGCAGCCAACACCCTCCACTACGCGGATCTCGCCTACGTGGTCGGGTTCGTAGTCGCGTTCGCGATCTTCTGGTTCGGAGCACGGTCGATGGCCGGACGGAGCGTCGAGCCGGAGGCCATGACTGCGACCTGATCCCCGGTCGCGTTCCGATGGAGCTCGGCCGCCCGACCGGTCCCATCGTCGTGTTCAGGAGGGTCGGCCGAGCGCCCCGTCAGTCGGGCATGACGGGGCGACGGTGGACGACCGGGGCGAGGTCCAGGGTCGCGACGTGAGCGGCGATCTCCGCTGCCGTCGCGACCCACAGGCCGTCGATCGCCTGGGCCCGTTCGATGAGGCGCTCCAGGGCGACGGCTCGTGACGCGCGGCCGGAAACGAACGGGTGGTTGGTCAACATGAACAACCCACCCTCCTCGACGAGCGCTTCGAGCTCGAGCGTCCAGCGGGCGACGACGTCGGCCGGGCTCGAGATGACCCCGGATCCGGTGATGCCCGGCAGGTAGTTGTACGGCTCCCAGTCATCGAGCGACCAATGGCCGGGGAGCTCGACGATGGTCGCGGCGCCGGGCTCGGGCGACGTCGCGAGGAGATACGGGTGGTCCGCGTCCATCAGCCCCGAGTCATAGACGAACCCGTGCCGGGCGAGGATCGCCGGCGTCTTGAAACTGAGCTCCCAGTTTGGCCCGCGATAGCCGGTCGGTCGCACGCCGAGCACGTCGTCGAGCACCGCCAGCCCGCGCACGAGCCGCGCTTCCTCCACCTCTGGCGTCGCGCCATGCGCACCCTCGTGGAGATAGCCGTGGTGGCCGATCTCGTGTCCCGCGTCCCGTATCGAGCGGCAGATCGCCGGCCAGCGCTCGGCGCTGTAGC
>DASYJV010000394.1:0-10288 GCA_035996105.1 Candidatus Limnocylindrales bacterium
TGGCCAAGGCGGTCAGGGCGACGGCACCGTAGCCGGCCGCCTCGTTGAGGCCCATCGCGAATCCGCGCCGGGCCGGGCCCACCAAGTCGATCTTCATGATCACCGTGGTCGACCAGGCAAGCCCCTGGTTGATGCCGAGCAGCACGTTGGCGACGAGGATCCAGCCCCATCCCGGCGCCCAGATCAGCAGCAGTGGGACAGGCAGCCCGAACAGCCAGCCGGCAACGAGCACCGGCTTGCGCCCGTAGCGGTCCGCGAGCGCGCCCGCGGCGAGGTTGGACAGGGCCTTGGTCACCCCGAAGGCCAGAACGAACGACAGGACGGCGGTGAAGGCCGTCAGACCGAAGATCTCGCGGGCCATCAAGGGCAGGACCGTCCGCTCCTGGCCGATCATCCCGCCGACGAGGCCGTTGACGCCAACGAGCAGGGCGAACTGGGCGGCGTTCTCGCGCAGACCGAGTCTCGGAATCGGAACCGTGCTCATCGCCCGAGTATGGGCGGGCGACGGTACTGGTGGCCGCCGCGTGGATCCTCGGCGGCGCCGTTGTGCCCGGCGCGGTCAGCCCGATCGTATCAAGGCGCGGGTCGACCCTGATAACGTCTTCCGCTCCAACCAGAACATCACGCCGGCCGGTGCGGCGGCGCGGTGACAGGGGTCATCCGGGCATCTGGAAGGGGTTGAGGCGTGTTCGAGGGCGCCGATCCGCCGTTGGTTGCCAGCTTGGCCAGCAGCCTTCGTAGTGTTCGCGCCTCGTTGGCGGTGAGCCCGTTCAGGATCTCCCCGTTGACGGCCGCCGCGAGTGGGACGAGCTCGTCGCGGAGGGACCGCGCCCGCTCTGTGAGGTAGATCCGGCTGAGGCGTCCGTCCTCCGGATCAGCGGCACGGATGACGAGTCCGTCGCGAACCATCCGGTCGATCGTCCGGACCACGGTCGGCGGCTCGATGGCGACCACCCGCGAGAGCTCCGCCTGGGTCATCCCGTCACGTGCCCACAGGCTCAAGAGCACCGCCCATTGACCGATGGCCACGCCCGCCGGTCGGATCCTTTCGGCGAGATCGTGGGCCATCAGCCGGGCCACCCGGTTCACGAGATAGCCCAGGCTGTCCTCGATCACGAATGTCTGCGACTCGGAGGGCAGACCCGAGCGCTCGGCATCCTCGCCCGTGGCGGCGCCGGCCAGCCGGACCGACCACGCGCTCATCGGGTCACGACCGTCGCGTCGCGGACTCGGATGTAGCCATCGATGCCGGCCAGCCGCAGGAACAGACGCTGGACCGGGTCGAACATGGGAAGTGCCTGATCGGCGTCGATCATCTCGGGTCCGCTGACCTCGTAGTCGCGGCCTCGCGACCGGATCACACCGCCGGCGGCGGCTTCGAGGTTGCGGTGCCAGTCGACCTGGGCCCCAAACGCAAGCGCGATCAAGAAGCCGTCGGCCACCCGCCGTGCAGCGACCGGCGTCTGATATGCCCGACCCGAACGTCGACCTCGATGCAGGACCAGGGCAAAGATCGGGTTCCATCGCCGACCGGCCAGCGGCGACGCCCAGCCGCTCGTGCGGCGCGAGAAGCGCCACAGGATGCCTCCGAATCGAGGCTGCTTCACCGCAGTCTCGGCTGTTCGGTTCGTGGCGTGAGCCTTCTGGGTTCGTGCGGTCATGCCTCACTCCTTTGTTAGCAAGCTACTGACATGAAGATTAGCATGCTAACGGCCCGTGTCAAGACCGAGTTCGACCGCGCCTTCGGACCTCACGATCTCGGCAAGCTCGGCTCCCCATTCACGGGCCAGCTCGACCTCGCCCTCGCGCAGAGGGCCGTACTTCCCCGTCACGAAGAACCGGCGGCCCTTCCCGACAGACCGGTAACCGGCGGCCTCGAGACAACGATCGATCGCGCCGGTCGCACCTCCCGGCGACCAGCGCATCCGCGTCTCGAACGAAGCGGAACGGCCCTGGCCTCGAGGCATGCTGTCGAGCCAGGCGGACAGCATCGGATGCGACAGATCCGGCGGTCTCGGCGCCTTGGCCGCCTCGGCGGCGATCCCGCCGCGCGCCTTGTCCGAGGGCAGGCTGAAGGCGATCAGCGGACCGCCGGCGACGACGAGGTCCACGCCGATGAGGGCCGCGCCCGACGCCTGGTCCGTCGTGAGGGCCTCCGCCTCCGGCCCGAACCCGGCTGCGACCGCCCGCGCGATCGCCTCGGTGTTTCCCCAGTGGGACTCATACACAACGACGGCCTTCATGGCATTGACCCTTCCGTGCGCCGGAGCGATCGGGACTTGTGGAATGTGATGTAGCTCACCGTGGCCAGGATCAATAGGTCGATCGCGACCCCTGCGGCGGTTTCGGGCACCCCGGCGATGGAGACGACGAGGGACACGATCGCGAAGACGCCCGTCAGCCCGACCGCCCATGGCATTCGGCGCCAGATTGCGTAGGCCGCCGCGACAAAGCCGAAGGCCAGGCCCAGCCACACCAGACCGATCAGCCGTACGCCGCCGTCGCCAACGTCCTGGGCGCCGCCCAGGACTGTCGTCCGGTAGGCGAAGCCCTCGAGCGAGGCGATCCGCCATGGTGACGCGAAGCCGATGAGGTGGACGACGCCGTGCAGCGCGAGGACGAGTGCCGCGATGCGATGGAACATCAGACGTGCGCAGGCATGCCGCGATGCATCGTGGGCAGCCCGGCATCCAGGAGCCAGCGGATGGCGATGAGCAGGATCGCGACACCGAGCACCCCGTAGATGGCCTGGAGTGGCGGCTCGTTGCTGTAGCCGATGATGGCGATCTCGACCGCCACCCAGACGAGCAGACCGGCCCCGACGACGAACGCAGCGGTCGGTGCCAGCGGATGTCGGAGCCAAGCCAGGCGGGCTGCGACGAGGGGTCCGAACCCCAGCACGCCGAACAGGATCAGCCCGGGCACGAAGTAGGTATCGAAGGGCGAGCCGACGAGCGCCGAGAGCGGCAGCGGCAGGATCTCGCCCCTTGGGGCGATCATGAGGATCAGGCCGCCGGCGAGCGCGCCGATGCTCAAGACCACTTCGAGCGCGAGGGCGCCTTTGGCGACTCGGCTCAGTGGGTGTCGTGTTCGATCGGACTGCATCGGCATCGCCTTTCGAGTTCGTCGGTCGCGAATGTCACGTCGGTTGGGTACGGACCCAACGGTGATCGTCGATCGAGCGCGCCGATAGGGCCATGGGGCGTGCGATGCATGCCACGTGGCCCTATCGAAGGGGCGCTTCGGTCGCCGACTCTGACCGTGGCGCATCAGCCCAATCGATCCCGCAGCAAAGGTCTCCCATGGACCAACACCCGATCTCGCCCCGACTCGCCGCTGCCGCCACGTTGCTGGCCGCACTTGCGGCCGCTGCCGGCCTCGCCGCGACCGGCCTCTACCGGGATGCCCCCAACTGGGTCCAGCAGGCGCGCGGGACGGATCTCGCGACGCTGTTCGTCGCCGTTCCGGTCCTGTTCATCGGACTTCGGACAGCTCGAAGGGGATCCGCGGCCGGGCGAATGGCGGTCGTCGCCGGGCTGCTCTACCTCGTCTACAACTACGCCATCTTCGCGTTCTCCGTGGCGATGAACCCGCTCACCGTCGTCCATTTCGCGATCTTCGGCCTGTCCCTCTGGAGCCTGCTCCTGAGCGCCCGTGTCGCCGTCGACGCGAGTCAGACAGCGACAGACCGCCTTCACCGTCGAACGTCGGCCGGACTTCTGATCGCCGTCGCAGGGATGTTCGGGCTCCTGTGGCTCGGCCAGATCGCAACGACGACGATGACCGGCACCCTGGCCCCGGATCTCGTCCTGGCGGGCATCACGACCAATCCGGTGTACGCGCTCGACCTGGCCTTCTTCCTCCCGCTCTGCGCCGCGGCAGGCATCGGACTTCTTCGACGCGACGGCGCCGCAGCCTTCGGGTTGCCGATGCTGATCTGGGTGCCCCTGATGGGAGTCGGGGTGCTTGGGGGCTTCGTGCTGGGCGCGATCAACGGCGACGCGGTCCCGATCGCCGTCGCGGCGGTCATCGGCACCCTGTGCATAGCCTCCGCGAGTCTTGCGGTGGTGGCGATCGTCAAGCCGCCGACCGGCGTGGCGGGTTCCACGCATCGAGCCGGCGGCGTCGGCCGCCCGGCACCCCTTGGAGGATGGAAACCATGATGGTCGTCGAACGCCTCGTCGCCGCCAGCGCACTGTTCGTGGCCGCGCACTTTGCGATGGGGTTTCTCAACCCGAGCGCCGGTGGAACCGGAGGCGCCTTGATCTTTCCGTTCGCGAGCAACGCCGGGTCGCGCTGGGTGTTCGGTGCGCTCGACGGCGGACCGTTCGTTCTGCTGATCCCGCTGATGATCGGCCTGGCTGGGATCGCGGTCCTGGCGTTCTTTCTGGGGGTCCTCGCAACCTTCGGCCTGATGGTCCCGGCGAACCTCTGGCGGCCCCTGATCCTCATCGGCGTCGCATGCTCGGTCACCCTCCTCGTTCTCCATCCGAGCATCTGGGTACTGTTGCCCCTCGCCCTGAATGCCGGCCTGGCCTGGGTGGCCTGGACGTCGATCTGGACGCCGAGCGCTGCGTAGCCAGCACGATCTTCGAGCGGTCCGACCGTGAGGCGTCCGCAGGGATGGCACCGGTGTTCGCGGGAGCCGCCGATCGCCTGAGCCCCGACGGATGGCACGGGGTCACGGCGTTCCGGATCGGTTACCCGGAGTCGGCCGCCTCCGCGTCGCCGCGTCGACCTGCCAAGGACGTGATCCGAGCGTGATCGACGGGTTCGGCGCCAGGTGACCACGGAGCGTGGACCTGATATCCGCAGCGGCGAGTCACCTGTTCGCGTTCACGCACGAAACTTCGGCCGCGGTCCGACCCGACATCACATGGCAGCAGCACCACGCCCCAGCGGCGAACTCCGGAGGCCCCGAAGTCGGAAACCCAGGGCGATGGCGATGACCCCGACGATGATCGCGGCGGACGAGATGTACGCGACGGTGAGCAGCGCGCCGACGATCGGGAAGGCGAGGATGATCAACCCGGCCACGGCTCGCAGCACGCCGGCCAGGGCGATGATCCACTCGTTGTCGATCACCTTGCGGATCTGGTAGGCCGCCCAGAGCTGGGCGACGCCACCGACGACGAGCCACGCCCCCAGGAACAGCATCAGCCCGCCGATCGTCGGTCCTGGTAGCAGCGCGGCGAGGACCCCGGCGACGATGGAGACGACGCCGGTCACGGCAAATGGCCAGGAACGGCCACGCTGGTCGGCGACCCGCATCCCTTCGCCGATGGCCGTCACGCCGCTGATGATCGCCCAGGCCGCGAACAGGTACGCCAGGGTGAGGAGCGTCACGCCCGGCAGAAGCAGGGCGAGGACCCCGAAGATGACCCCGAGGACACCCTCGACGACGAGGACCCACCATTGACGAGCCGCACTAGCAAGCATGCGTTGCCTCCCTTCGTTCCACCGGCGGCTACCTGAAACCAGGCGGGCGCCGGGCAGTGAACCTCAGGCTCCGGCCATCGCGGGGACGCGGGCCTCACCCTTGCTGAAGTCGAGCTCCCCATCGCGGACGTCCACGACGATCGTGTCCCCGTCTTCGAATTCGCCGCGCAGGAGCCGCATCGCCAGTGGCTGGACGATGTGCTGTTGGATGGCCCGTTTCAGCGGGCGTGCGCCGTAGACGGGGTCGAAGCCCTCGAGCGCCAGTAGCTCCCGGGCCGCGTCCGTGAGTTCCATCTGGATCTTGCGCTCCGCGAGACGCGCGCGCAGTCCGGTCAGCTGGATGTCGACGATCGCCTTGATCTGCTCCTTTCCGAGCGGGTTGAAGATGACGATCTCGTCGATCCGGTTCAGCAGTTCGGGCCGGAAATGGGCGCGAACGGCCTCCATGACCCGTTCTCTCGTCCGGATCCGGGCTGCCTCGCGCTCGGCGAGGTCCACGACCCCGCCGCCGATCATGCTCGGCTCCAGCAAATGCTGGCTGCCGAGGTTGCTGGTCATGATCACGATCGCGTTCTGGAAGTTGACCGTCCGGCCCTGGGCATCGGTCAGGCGCCCGTCGTCGAGGAGCTGGAGCAGGATGTTGAGCACCTCGGGGTGGGCCTTTTCGACCTCGTCGAAGAGGACGACCGCGTACGGCCGCCGGCGGACGGCCTCGGTCAGCTGGCCGGCCTCCTCGTAGCCGACGTATCCGGGTGGCGCACCGATGAGGCGGGACACCGTGTGGCGCTCCTGATACTCGCTCATGTCGATCCGGACAAGCGCGTGCTCGTCGTCGAACAGGAACTCCGCGAGCGCACGGGCAGTTTCCGTCTTGCCGACGCCGGTCGGGCCGAGGAACAGGAACGAGCCGATCGGCCGGTCCGGATCGCCCAGGCCGGCGCGGGCCGCCCGGACCGTGTTCGAGACGGCCTGGATCGCCTCCTCCTGGCCGACGACCCGCTCCCGGAGACGCTCCTCCATGTGGATCAGCTTCTCGACCTCGCCCTCCAACAGGCGACTGACCGGCACGCCGGTCCAGCGACTGACGACCTCGGCGATGTCCTCCTCGTCGACCTCCTCCTTGACGAGGGTCCGGCCGCTGTCGCCGCGGTCCCGCAGCGCCTGCTCGGCCGCTTCGAGCTGTCGCTCGAACTCGCCCGCCTCGTACTTGAGTCGGGCTGCCCGCTCCCAGTCGGCCTGGAGGGAGGCCTGTTCGAGCTCCGTCCGCTTCGCGTCGAGCTGCTCCTTGATCCGGGCGACCTTGTTCAGCTCCTCGACCTCGCTCTTCCAGCGGGCCTCGAGCTGGACGGCCTGCTCCTTCACGTTGGCGAGCTCCTCCTCGAGGACTTCGAGGCGCGCCTTCGACGCCTTGTCCTTCTCCTTGCGGAGGCCCTCACGCTCGATCTCGAGCTGCATGATCCGGCGGCGGACCTCGTCGAGCTCGACCGGCATGCTGGTCGCCTCCATCCGCAGCTTGGCGGCCGCCTCGTCGACGAGGTCGATCGCCTTGTCGGGGAGGAAGCGGTCGGCGATGTAGCGGTGCGACAACACGGCCGCCGCCACGAGCGCGGAATCCTTGATCCGGACACGATGGTGCTGCTCGTACCGCTCGCGCAGCCCGCGCAGGATGCTGATCGTGTCCTCGACCGTCGGTTCCCCGACGTAGACGGGCTGGAAGCGGCGCTCGAGGGCGGCATCCTTCTCGATGTACTTGCGATATTCATCGAGTGTGGTCGCGCCGATCGTGTGCAGCTCGCCTCGGGCGAGCATCGGCTTGAGCATGTTCGACGCGTCCATCGAGCCTTCAGCGGCACCCGCGCCGACGACCGTGTGCAGCTCGTCGATGAACAGGATGACCTGACCAGCCGAATCGGTGATCTCCTTGAGGACCGCCTTGAGACGTTCCTCGAACTCGCCCCGGTACTTGGCGCCGGCGACGAGCGCACCGAGATCGAGCGCGACGATCCGCTTGTCCTTGAGCCCTTCCGGCACGTCGCCGCGGACGATCCGCTGCGCCAGTCCCTCCACGATCGCCGTCTTTCCGACGCCCGGTTCGCCGATGAGGACCGGGTTGTTCTTGGTTCGGCGCGAGAGGACCTGGATCACCCGGCGCACCTCGTCATCGCGGCCGATGACCGGGTCGAGCTTGCCCTGGCGGGCGAGCGCGGTGAGATCGCGGCCGTACTTCTCGAGCGACTGGTAGGTGGTTTCGGGGGTGGGGCTGGTCACGCGTTGGCCGCCCCGCACCGCCTGGAGGCCCTCATAGATGCGGTCCCTGGTGACACCGAGCCGGCGCAACGTCTGACCGGCGGCGCCGGTCTCTGCGTCGTCGGCGAGGGCCAGCAGGAAATGCTCGGTCGAGACGTAGTCGTCCTTGAGACGTTCCGCCTCCCTGGTCGCCCCGTCGAAGACGCGGCGGAAGCGGTTCGAGGCCTGCACCTGGGTGGGGCCCGAACTCCGGGCCAACCCTTCCAGCGTCGGCTGAAGCCCTTCAAGCACGACCCGGGTCGGAACCTCGAGTCGCTCGAGGATGGCAGGCACGACCCCGTCCTCCTGCGAGACCAGGGCGGACAGGAGATGCTCGGGCTCGAGCTGCGTGTGATGGCTCTCCTCGGCCATCCGTTGGGCGGCGACGATGGCTTCCTGGGCTTTGTCCGTGAGCTTGCTGGTATTCACCAGGGCCTCCTGTCCGGCGCGTGCCTTGCGCTTGACTCGGTGCGTCGCCGGCTAGCGGCGGCTCGTGCGTAATCGGTCGATCTCGTCGAGCAGCCGGAGTGCGACCTCGATCCCGGGCGTGTCGAGTCCGAGGTCGTCTCGGAGCCGGCGGATCTTGCGCAACCGGGCCAGCTCGGAGTCACGGAAATAGATGCGACGGCCCGCGACACGCGACGGGGTCACGAGTCCGATCCGGACGTAGTAGCGGATCCGTGCCGGCGGCACGCGCACCAGCTCGGCCACGGATTCGAGCGGCCGGTCGGCCGAAGGCAGCATCCGGTCGTTCATCGGGATCCCGCCCCCACGGTACCCGCGCCGGCCCGGGCGATCTCCTCGACGAGCTCACGTTCACGCTCGGACAGCCGCTCCGGCAGCTGGGCGTGAACCTCCGCATACAAGTCGCCCTTCGGCGACTTCCCGAGCGCCGGCATCCCCTGGCCACGCAGCCGGAACTTTCGCCCGTCCTGCGTCGGTGACGGGATCGTCAACGCGAGGGTGCGGCCGTCCGGGGTCGTCACGCGAACCTCGCCCCCGAGGAGCATCGACGTGAGGGGCACGCGCACCTCCGTGTAGAGGTCGTTGCCGCGCAGTTCGAAGCCCGGATCAGGCCTGATCGCGACGACCAGATAGAGGTCCCCGGCGGCGCCACCCGCGTCGCCCTCCGCACCCTTGCCGGCGACGCGGATCCGGGACCCGCTCCTGACGCCGGGCGGAACGTTGACCTCGATCCGTCTGGTCTTTCCGTCCTGGCCCTGGAGGGCGAGCGTAACGGTCGTCCCCCTGTAGGCATCGGCCAGGGAGACCTCGAGGGGATGCTCCACGTCCGACCCGGCGCGCGCTTGACGAGCCCGGCGCCTGGGTCCGCCCGTGCGCGCCGACCCGCCGGACGACGAGTTGAAGAACGTCTCGAAGAAGTCGGAGAAGGGCGATTCGTCGCCAAAGAGATCGCGCAGGTCGTCATCACCGGTCGTCCGGTACTCGTAGCGAACGCCGTCCGGTCCGGCGCCTGCGAATCCGCTCCAGTCAAAGGGTTCGGCGCCCGCCGCGCCCGCCGCACCCGCCGCGCGCTGTGCCTGCTCATAGTCCCGCCAGCGCTCCCCGAGTTGGTCGTACTTCGCGCGCTTCTCGGCATCGGACAGGACCTCGTAGGCCTCGTTGATCTGCTTGAACCGGGTCTCGGCCTCGCTGTTGCCTGGATTGACGTCCGGGTGGTGCTTCCGGGCGAGCTTCCGATAGGCCGAGCGGATCTCCTTCTCCGTCGCGCTCCTGGGCACGCCGAGTACCGAGTAATAGTCCTGGAACTCCACGGGCTAGCCAGCCCGAAAGCGGGTCAGCGGGCCCGGCGGCGCACCGGGTGCGGCGTCGATCGACACGTCAGACCTCGCGGAATTCGGCGTCGACCGAGTCTCCCCCGTCCGGATCCGAGCCGCCACCACGGCCGCCGCCGGCTGCGGCACCGACCGGCGTCCGGGCATGCTCCGCCTGCTGGAGGGCGCGCTCGAGCGCGTCCGTGGCGACCCGGACCGTGGCGACATCATGACCGTCGATCGCGCGGCGCACCGCCTGGACACCGTTGTCGATCTCGAGCTTCAGCTCGCTCGGGAGGGCTTCTCCGGACTCGCGCAGCAAGCGCTCGCCAGCGTACGCAACGGTGTCCGCCCGGTTCATGAGCTCGATCTCCTCGCGGCGGCGGGCATCCTCCGACGCGTGCTGCTCGGCCGCCTGGACCATCCGCTGGATCTCGGTTTCCGACAGGCCGCTCGTCGGCTGGATGACGACCCGCTGTTCCTTGCCGGTCGCCTTGTCCGTGGCGGAGACGTTGAGGATGCCGTTCGCGTCGAGGTCGAAGGCGACCTCGATCTGCGGCGCCCCTCGCTGGGCAGGTGCGATCCCGTCCAGCGTGAACCGACCGAGGCTCTTGTTCTCACTGGCGAGTGGCCGCTCGCCCTGGAGCACGTGGATCTCGACCTGCGACTGGTTGTCGTCCGCGGTCGAGAAGATCTCGCTCTTGCGGGTGGGGATCGTCGTGTTGCGCGGGATGAGGACGGTCATCACGCCGCCCTTGGTCTCGACGCCGAGCGAGAGCGGCGTGACG
>DASYJV010000395.1:0-1709 GCA_035996105.1 Candidatus Limnocylindrales bacterium
CTGAGGACCGCGCGCCTCAGCGGGCCGGGATTGGGCGAATGCCCCGGGGAGTGCCCGGGGCATTCGATCCTGGAGAAGAGCGTCGATCCGAATGAGGCGTCAGTCGGGCTTGACCTGCCGGAAGCAATCGGAGCAGTAGACCGGCCGATCCATGCGCGGCTTGAACGGGACCTGCGCCTGGTTGCCACACGATGAACAGATGACCGCGAAGTACTCGCGGGCGACGTGGTCGTCTCCGCGCTCGTAGCCGCGCGGTCCGCCGATGTCACGAACGTCGTAGCCCGCCTCGCGACTGGCCCGCCGGCTGGCTCGGCAGCTGGCGCATCGCTTGGGGTCCGAGACGAATCCCTTCTGAACGTAATACTCCTGATCGGCCGCTGAATGGATGAACTCCACTCCACAGTCGACGCAGATCAGCGTTCGGTCGACGTAGGTCACAGAACGTTCCTCTCCTCTGGCGCGTCGTGGCCCCGGGGCGATCGGGACGGCCACATCGGCAGATGGGATGTCGCTGTGCGTCGGGAACGTCCGGCGCTGCTACCCAGGTGCCGTTATGGAGTCCCTGTCGCGGGGCGCACCGGTGGTTCGATGGCGGCACCATACACCGATGCTTCGAAAGCGGCGTTGCACGGCCGATCACGCTCACCGAGCATCGCCGTGGGCCGTTCGCGGGCTCGATTCGCATCGGACCTCATGAGCCCGACGTCTGGCGATCCTGACAGCCGACCTGTCACAATGGCGCCCGAGAGTCGAGGTGGCGAGCGAGGGCCAGGGGGCGCCTCGCTCGCTCCAGATCGGCCCGCCGCGGTCGGGCGAAGATCTGGCGAGTCACCCCGCCTCGTCGTTTGACGAGACAGGAGGCATAGCTCCACCGGAATGCTCCGACTGCTGCATACGGCCGACGTCCATCTCGGGGCGCGCCATGCCGATCTCGGGGAGCAGGCCTCGACCCAGCGCGAACGGCAGTTCGCGGCGTTCAAGGCAACCGTCGACCTGGCGATCGAGGAGCGAGTCGATGTCGTCCTGATCGCCGGCGACCTGTTCGACTCGAACACCCAGCCCAAGCGCTCGGTCGATCGCGTCGCGGCGGAGCTCGAGCGTCTCGTCGCGGCGAAGATCCGAACGGTGATCATCCCGGGGACGCACGACGTCTACGACCGTTCGTCCCTGTACCGCATCCACGACCTCGCCGCCATGGCCGGGTCGACGCCTGATGACGACTTCGTGACCATCCTCACGCCGGATCGGCCGAGCGTCCACCTGACGGCCTGCGACGTCATCGTCCACGGTCCGGTCTTCCCGACCAAGCGGGCGCCCCACAGCCCGCTCCGGGACCTGAAGGTGATCCACGGCGACGGCGCGACCTGGCACGTTGCCATGGTCCACGGATCGCTCGCGATCCCCGACCGGACCGACCGCGACGAGGTTGTCGTGACCCGGGCGGAGATCGAGGGGACCGGCCTGGACTACCTCGCGCTCGGCCACTGGCACTCGACGCAGCGGGGCAAGGCCGGCTCCACGACCTACGCCTATTCCGGCGCGCCGGAGCCGGTCGCGGTCACCCAGGACGGTGCGGGCAAGATCCTCCTCGTCGCGCTCGAGGAGACCGCCGGGCAGCGGACCGTGACGATCGACGAGCGGCGCGTCGGCCGGACGCGGTTCGAGAAGCTGGATATCGACGCCGCGAGCCTGGCCGGCCAGCCGGAGCT
>DASYJV010000396.1:0-2740 GCA_035996105.1 Candidatus Limnocylindrales bacterium
TAGGTGCCCATCAGGGCGATGCAGCCGGCGGCGAACAGGAAGGTGGCGCCATCGATGATGAACGCCCAGCTCAGCCCGACGCTCCCCGCGAGGATGCCGGCCCCGGCGAACCCGATGGCGTTCGAGCCGAACGAGGCGATCGACAGGAACGAGTTCGCGGCGGCGAGCTCCTCGTCGCTGGCGACCTCGGGGATGAGGCTGTCGTGGGCCGGGTCAAAGAACTGCTTGACCCCTGCGTTGGTCAGCAGCAGCAGGTAGAGACCGGGGAGGGCGATCGTATCGATGCCGATCACGATCGCGAGCAGGCCGACCACCGCGGCCTGGATGAGGCAGGTCAGGGTCATGATCCGTTTCCGGTCGTGGCGATCGACATAGACGCCGGCCAGGAGCCCGACGATCAGGCTCGGGATGGCCGTGACCATGAGCGTCAGGCCGACCGCCAGCGCCGACTCGGTCACGCGCCAGACGAAGATGGCCGCCGCGAGATCGGTCAGGGCGGAGCCGGCGGTCGAGACCAGCTGGGCGATCCACAGCAAGGTGAAGTCCCGACGGCGGAAAACGGCGAACATCGAAGGGGCGGGCGCGGCCGCGACGGTCATCCAGCCTCCTGGGGGCAGCCCACGGCGGGCGTCCGGCGGAGTCTATCCGCCCGACGCCTCGACCGTGACCCCCTCCCGCGACAGGAGCTCGCGTTTCACCTGGAGTCGATCCTCCCGGCTGCCCCAGCCATCGCCGCCGTAGCCGCCAAGCGTCCCGTCGGCGGCGATGACCCGATGGCACGGGATGAGCAGGCTGATCGGGTTGCGTCCCAGGGCGCCGCCGACCGCCCGGGCCGCTCGCGGGGCCCCGACGCGACGCGCGATCTCGCCATAGCTCGCGGTGCGACCCCACGGGATCGCGCCGACCGCCGCCAGCACGTGCTGATCCCAGGGCGGGCGATCCGCGAGGTCGAAGTCGACGGTCGCGGGTGAGGGCCGACCCGCCAGGGCTGCCTCGACGGCCGCGGTCGCGGCGAGCAGGTGCGCGTGCCGGGGATCGTCGGCCGGCGCCTCGACCGCGGGGACGACGCGTCCTCCGAGCCGGCGGGCAAGCGCCGCGTCGAAGGCGGCCTCGGTGGTCGCCCATTCGATCGCGACGACGCCGCGCCGGGTGGCGGCGATGAGGATCGGTCCCCATGGCCCTGCGATCGACGTCCGGAGCGCGCCGCCATCGGTCATCCCGGGAGTCTCGCACACCATCCCGGCTGTTATACTCCCTGGGAGTATGAGTGAACCGTCGAGCAGCGAGCTGGTCCTGCCCATCGAGGGGATGACCTGCGCGTCATGCGTCAACCGGATCGAGCGTTTCCTGCGCAAGACGCCCGGTGTCGAGTCGGCGACGGTCAATCTGGCCACCGAGACCGCGACCATCCGGTTCCGACCCGAGCTGGCCGACCGGGCGAAGCTCGTCGACGCGATCGGATCGGCCGGATATGACGTTCGACCGGCGTCCCATCCGGCATCCGAGAGCGCCGACGGCGCGCAGGCCGTCACCCTGTCGGCCGACGACCTCGCGCGAGCCCACGAGGAGCGTGCCCTGCTGCTCAAGGCGGCCGCCTCGATCGCTGTCGCCGCCGGGATCATGGTCCTGATGTTCGGGCCGCAGACGGCGCTGGGCATGGTCAGCCTCTCCCGACTCGTGCTGCTGCCTGCCACGCTCATCCAGTTCTGGGCCGGCAGCCGCTTCTACCGCTCGGCCTGGCGCGCGGCCAGGCACGGGACCACGACGATGGACACGCTCGTTGCCGTGGGAACGACCGCGGCCTGGGCCTACAGCCTGGTCGTGGCGCTCGTCCCCGACCTCGTCGAGCAGGCCGGGATCGAGCCGGTCACCTACTTCGACTCCTCCACGATCATCATCGGACTCGTCCTGCTCGGACGCTGGCTCGAGATGCGGGCCAAGGCAAGGACGACGGGCGCGATCCGCCGGCTCGCCGCGCTGGATGCCACCACGGCGCGCGTCATCCGGGATGGGACGGACCACGACATCGCGCTCGCCGCGGTCCACCCCGGCGACATGCTCCGCGTCCGACCGGGCGAGAAGATCCCGGTGGACGGGATCGTCGTCGAAGGCGGCTCCGCGGTCGACGCGTCGATGTTGACCGGCGAGCCGATCCCGGTCCTCGTCGGCCCGGGCGACCGGGTCATCGGGGCCACGCTCAACACGCTCGGCACTTTCGTCATGCGTGCCACGCACGTCGGCGCAGACACCGCGCTGGCGCGGATCGTCGACCTGGTCGAACGCGCACAGGGGTCGAAGGCGCCGATCCAGCGACTCGCCGATCGGATCGCCGAGGTCTTCGTCCCGGTCGTGCTCGTCACGGCCGCCGCCACCTTCGCGGTCTGGCTCGTGTTCGGCCCCGAGCCGCGCCCGACCTTCGCGCTCACCGCGTTCATCAGCGTCCTGGTCATCGCCTGTCCCTGTGCCATGGGACTCGCCACCCCGACCGCGATCATGGTCGGGACCGGACGGGGCGCCGAGGCGGGCATCCTGATCCGTGGCGGCGAGGCGCTCGAGACCGCCCATCGGGTCGGTGCGGTCGTGCTCGACAAGACCGGGACGCTGACCCTCGGCCGCCCGACCGTGGTCGCCATCAGCCCGGCGCCGGGGACGACCGTCGTCACGGTGCTCGATCTGGCCGGCTCGCTTGAGCGCGGCAGCGAGCACCCACTCGGGGCCGCGATCCTTGCCCGCGCCCGCG